>CAZNIX010000033.1:0-20129 GCA_964573125.1 uncultured Thermoanaerobaculia bacterium | reverse complement strand
GTTCGGCCGCTGCGGTCGGCGCGCCGCCCGCCGCCGGCGGCGCGGCCTGGTCGGCCGCCGCGCCGGCTTCAGCAGGCGGCACGGCCGATTCGCTCGGCCCCTCGGCGGATGCGGCACTCCCCTCGGGTTGGCTTGGGTCGGTGTTGCGAGCGTTCTCCGGCATCGGATGCTCCCAGAGTGATCGCGGCGCGCGGGATCGAGTCGGCCGGGGGTGGGCGCGGAAAGCCGCGGCGCCGGAGTCTACCGCATCGGCCGTCACGGCGGAAGCGCCGGCCCGTCCGTTCGGGAGGGCGAGCCCGCCCCGGGGGGTGGCGGCGAGCGCCGGCGAGGCGGATAGAATCCCCGCGGTTGGGTTGGAGGAGGCGTGGAGGACATCGGCCCGCGGTGCAAGCCGCGGGCCTTTCAACGGGAGGCCGAAGCGTGGCGCGCAACAACCATCGGGGCGTCGACGAGTTCATGGCCGGGGTGGCCCGGCGCAACCCCAACGAGCCGGAGTTCCACCAGGCGGTACACGAGGTGGTCGACTCGGTGATCCCGGCGCTCGACCGCCATCCCGAGCTGCGGCGGGCGAAGATCCTCGAGCGCATCGTCGAGCCCGAGCGGGTGATCACGTTCCGGGTACCGTGGATCGACGACCGCGGCGAGGTCCAGGTCAACCGCGGCTTCCGCATCGAGTTCAACAGCGCGCTCGGCCCGTTCAAGGGCGGGCTGCGCTTCCACCCCTCGGTCAACCTCTCGATCCTCAAGTTCCTCGGCTTCGAGCAGGTCTTCAAGAACGCGCTGACCACGCTCCTGCTCGGCGGCGGCAAGGGGGGCTCGGACTTCGACCCCAAGGGCAAGTCCGACGGCGAGGTGATGCGCTTCTGCCAGTCGTTCATGAGCGAGCTGTTCCGCCACATCGGGCCGCTCACCGACGTGCCGGCGGGCGACATCGGCGTCGGCGGCCGCGAGATCGGGTTCCTGTTCGGCCAGTACAAGCGGCTGGTCAACCGCTTCGAGGGGGTGATGACCGGCAAGGGGCTGACCTGGGGCGGCTCGCTGATCCGGCCCGAGGCGACCGGCTACGGCCAGGTCTACTTCGCGGTCGAGATGCTCAAGACCCGCGGCCAGACCCTCGAGGGCAAGACCTGCCTGATCTCGGGGGCCGGCAACGTCGCGCAGTACGCCGCCGAGAAAGTGCTCGAGCTCGGCGGCCGGGTGATCAGCTTCTCGGACTCCAACGGCTTCCTCGTCGACGAGCAGGGGATCGACCGCGAGCGGCTGGCCCACCTCATGGAGATCAAGAACCAGCGGCGCGGCCGCGTCAGCGAGTACCTCGAGCGCTACCCGCAGGCGACCTACGTGCCCGCCGACGCGACCCTCGACCACAACCCGCTCTGGTCGATCAAGGCCGACGTCGCGCTGCCGAGCGCGACGCAGAACGAGATCAACGAGAAAGACGCCCGCAACCTGGTCGCCAACGGTTGCGCCTGCGTCTCCGAGGGCGCGAACATGCCGTCGACCCCGGAGGCGGTCGAGGTCTTCCTCGACAGCGGCCTGCTCTACGGCCCGGCCAAGGCCGCGAACGCCGGCGGCGTCGCCACCTCGGCGTTCGAGATGAGCCAGAACAGCATGATGATGCGCTGGTCGCGCGACGAGGTCGACCGCCGCCTCCACCGCACGATGATCGACATCCACGCCACCTGCTACGAAACCGCCGCCAGCTACGGCACCCCCGGCAACCTGGTCCACGGCGCGAACATCGCGGCCTTCCTGCGCGTGGCGCACGCGATGATGGACCAGGGGGTGGTGTAGGGCGGCGGCCGGGACGGGAATGAGCCGGCCCGGTCCCCGGGCGGCTACGATTCGCGAATGGGACCCATCATCCGGGCGGCGACCCCGGCGGACGCCGTGGAGTTGGCGCGGCTGCGCTGGGACTTTCGCGTTGGCGAGCAGTCGAGCGAGCCGCGGGACGAGTTCCTCCGCGGCTTCGAGGCCTGGTTCCACGAGGCGCTGGCCTCCGGCCGCTGGATCGTCGCGGTGGCCGAGTCCGCGCCGGGCGCGCTGTGCGGCTGCATGTACCTCGAGCGCGTCACCAAGCTTCCGCTCCCGGGCACATTCCGGCGCGAATGGGGCTACATCACCAGCGCCTACGTCGCCGCCGAGGAGCGCGGGCACGGCCTCGGCCGGAAGCTGCTCGATCACCTCATCGAAGCCGCGCGGGGACGAGGACTGGAGTTCCTGATCCTGTGGCCGAGCGACGACGCGGTGCCGTTCTACCGCCGAGCCGGCTTCCGGCCCGTCTCGGAGGTGTCGACCGGCACCGCCGCCGAGCCGCCGCTGGCGCTGGTGCTGTAGGCTGGAGGCGACGTCCGTCGCGCTCGGTCAGGTTCCCGCGATGATCACGCTGCCCACGCCCGTCGATTTCGGAGGAGCGGGATGAGACGCACCACCGCGAGCTCGGTCGACGAGTACATCGCCGGTTTCCCTGCCGAGACGCGAAGGCTGCTCGAGGAACTGCGCGCCCTCGTCAAGGCGACCGCGCCCGAGGTGACGGAGCGGATCAGCTACGGCATCGCCACCTTCGACCTGGATGGCCGCTATCTCGTCTATATCGCCGGCTTCAAGAACCACGTCAGCCTCTACCCGGTCACCGCCGATCTCACGGCGGCCCTCGCGGAGGAGGTCGAGCCCTACAAGAAGGGCAAGGGCACGGTCCAGTTCCCGCTGGGCCAGCCGCTGCCGACCGCCCTCATCCGGCGGATTGTCGAGCTCAGAGTCGAGGAGCGTCGCGGCAAGGCTCGGCGGTCGGCCGGGAAGGGGAGAAGCTCGCGCTGAGCAGCATCGGTGGAGCAAGCCGGGGGCAGGAGGTTGTCCAGGGTTCGCCCCTGAGGGCAGCCGGAATCGAGCCGGAGGAAAGGAATGCTCGAGTACAAGGGATACCGAGGTCGTGTCGAGTTCGACCCGGAGGCGAGGATCTTCCACGGCGAGGTCGTGGGGACCCGGGACGTCATCACATTCCAGGGGACGAGCGTGGAGGAGCTGGACGGGGCGTTCCACGATTCCGTCGACGACTATCTCGAGTTCTGCGCGGAGCGCGGAGAGGAGCCCGACAAGCCGTTCACCGGCCGCTTGATGGTGCGCCTGCCGCCGGATCTGCACCGGGAGCTTTACGTCGAAGCGCAGGAGGAAGGCATGAGCCTCAACCAGTTGATCGCCGAGCGCCTGAAGAGAGCCGTCTGACCCGTCGGCAGGCCCACCGTTGCCCCGCCGGGTGCGCTCCCCTGCTGGGGTAGGCTCCCCTGCAGGAGCCGGAGCATCGAGGGATGGTACGCTCGCGAGTGCACCTCGTGAACAAGGTGCACGAGCCATCATGACCACGAAGTCTCGAGGAGTTCGAGTTCCCGCCCAACTCGACCGAGAGATCGGGCGCGAGGCCGAGGTGCGCGGCAGGACTTGGTCGGCGACCGCACAGGAGTTGCTCGACGAGGCGATCCGCATGCGCCGCGCCCCGGGGATCCTCTTCGCCGATGGGCCGGCGGGCCGGCGGGCGGTGATCGCCGGCACCGGTCTCGACGTGTGGGAAGTGATTGCAGCCTGGCGGGAGGCGAACGAGGACTTCGAGCGCCTGCGCGCGGGCTACCCCTGGCTCACCGAGCCGCAGCTCCGCGCCGCGCTCTCCTACTACCGGCTCTACCCCGAGGAGATCGACGAGCGGCTCGAACGCGAGCGAAGCTGGACACCCGAACGCGTGCGCAGTGAGCTGCCGTTTGCCACGCCGCCGGGCGACCGCTAGACCTGCCCGGTGCGCTTCCTGCTTGACGAGGACCTCAACCCTCTGGCGGCCGAGGTCGCGCGGGGCCTTGGCCTGGACGCGGTGAGCGTCCACGATATCGACCGCCGGGGCCTACCGGATGAGGAACAGCTCCGGCGCGCCGCCCGCGAT
This sequence comes from uncultured Thermoanaerobaculia bacterium, assembly GCA_964573125.1. Lineage (GTDB taxonomy): Bacteria > Acidobacteriota > Thermoanaerobaculia > Multivoradales > JBCCEF01 > CAVSQV01. The sequence continues at coordinate 16,204 of CAZNIX010000033.1, read as the reverse complement.
GTGCGTACGTTCGTCTCCCGCAACCGCGACGACTTCATCCGCCTTACGATCGAGTGGTTCCGCACCGGCGAGGCCCACCCGGGAGTGCTGATCTTCCCGCACAGCCTGCCGAACGACCAGCCCGAGCGGATCGCGCACGCGCTCGCAACCTGGGCGGCGCGGTGGGCCGGGCTCGGAAACCTCGCCTACCTCATCGACTTCCTGCGCGCAAGATGAAGCCAGAACAGCCGCTCGGCCGGGCCGGCGGTGCTGGGGGCGGCCGCCCTGGCCTTGACGGTGAGCCAGCGATTCTGTAGGATCTTTCTAGCGTATAGTCTGTCCTGCATGTGTCGCTGGGCAACGCCGGCGGAGCGGCACGATCCCTTGGAGTCGCGCATGCCGTCCACAGGACGGCGGGTCCGTCGTCGTCGCAGGCACCACGCCGCTTGCCGACGAAGCGCTGCTTCACGAGGCGCCCGGTATCGGCTGAGGTGGGTGGATCTGGCAACTTGGTGGGCATATTTGGAAACCGCGAGAGCGGCAATACATGGCGACAGCGTGCCTAGATATGGACACCGGTGTACAGGGATGGGAACCGCTGGCCGGTCAGCTAGTAGTTACACGGCAGTGTGTGCGAGACTGAGGTGCCCTCGGTAGAAAACGAGAAGCGCGTGATTCTCCACTGGCTCGCCCTTCGCGAACAGGACGGCCAAGATGCGGAGCCACCGCAATGGCTCGATTGCGAGCAACAGGGAGATATTGACGCTCTGGCTCCGCCGTTCGCGATCGAACACACAAGCGTCGATGCTCTACCGGACCAACGTCAGTGCGAATCGCAGTTTCGGGCGGTTCTGAATGGTCTCTCCGACGTCACTGTGACCACCTGCCGACTGCGAATCGCTATCGCTCAAGAGGACTTCAGAACCGTGAATCACCAACGGTTTGGCGAGTGTCTGCGCCGCTGGGTTCGAGATCAGGCACCGAACTTGCCGGAAGGACTCAGCTCTGGCAAACAGTTGTGTGGCCTTCCAGTCGAATGGTACTGTTTCAAGTACAGCGACCGCCCTCCGGGCGTAAGGATAAGCCTAGCTGTTGACACTGACTCGGCGTCGGGAGCTAATGTTGCTGAAGTGCTGCGCCGGAAGGCGGCAAAACTCCACACCTACAAGCTTCAGGGACATGCAACCGTTCTCATAGTGGAATCGAGTGACCTCGCACTGATCGCTGCGCCTACATTCCTCGAGTTGTGCCTTAATTCCCTCGAGGCGAACGATCTCGACGCTGTAGATGAGCTTTGGTTCGCTGACACATCTCTTGGTGATGTTGAACTCTGGAAGCTCGCTCTTGACGAGGAGGAACTTGATGGGCCTTTCTACCCAAAGCTGCGGCCATCCGTGTAACCATTCAATGGAGCGGACGCCTTACCACCCACCGCCCCCGCCCGGCGCCGCTCATCTCAAGAACCGTTAGGCGGCTTACGACCGTCTTGGGAGGACGCTGCACTGACCATCGTAGCGGGCTGCGAACCGAGGATTCTGAGGAATAGGAGCCAGCCAAAGTGGGCAAAGAAATCCAGGTCATTCTGACGTGTCCTGCGTGCGGCGAGGACAGTCTGCGGTTGGGGGACGGTGATCCGGTCTGCTCGGCATGCGACTGGAGCGACAGAGCCGAAGCCGTTGCCGACTCTTACGCTCACTCAAGGAACCCGAGTTGGAAGGACCTGAAGCATGGCCCAGAAGACGAGATCGGAACCTGCGAAGCCTGCGGATACAACGCGGTAGCGCCTCTCCATGAATCCGACATGCGGGGCCCGGTACAGCAGAAGCTCCAAGAACTGCGGCGCGCGCTGGACCTTGAGCCAGGGGCGGGTGACGCAGGTTTCGGGCTCTGCTTTAGCTGTGGGGAGGTGTCCATTGGCGGGCCTCGAGGGAGTGAATCTGGGTGGCAGTAAGCTACATCGCCGCCCAACCCAGCGGCTGCACCGATCACGCTTCGCGTGCCGGTGAGCTGCGGCGCCGTTCGGCGGCGGCCAAACGGCTAGCAGTGAGTCTACGAGACCTGGAATGAACTCCGCAGTAGCAGCCGCACTCATCACGGGCCCGCTGACGGCAGCTCTCACCGCTGTCCTGACCTATTTTCTCTCCGAGGATCGCCTTCAGCGCTCAAGGTTGACGAAGGCGCGTCGGTCGGCATCGACCGGAAGGTGGCGCGGCACCCTCTCCCAGGAGGTCGGGGTCAGGGCGACTCCAGCGGACGCGAAACTGGAGCTAGAACTCCGATGCGGTTGGCGGACTGTGAGAGGAGCTGGCGTGCTTCGAGTAGTAGTCTCAGACGGTGGGGAACGGTCGATGGTCTTTCATTTGAGAGGCGGCTTCCTCTTCGACCGGTTCCTGCGAATGGAGTACAAGAACACAAAGGGCCATGTCGTACAGTTCGGAAGTGTCGTTCTGGAGCTCTTGGCGGAAGGGGACGAGTTGGATGGCCGTTATGCGGGCTACGGTTCGATCTCTTCAACGCTTGTGTCAGGGACAGTGCGGCTGAAGAAGGATGAGTGACTTCCGCAGGAGGAGCAGTCCTCGGACTCGGCCCCAAGGAGGAGCCGCAGCCTGGCGCATATAGCTATCGCTTTGGAGCGCACCGCAAGTACGCATAACACGTCGGTCGAGCGGGCGGCTGATGTCGCCGCGCACCTCAGGCGCCGTTAGCCGTCTCAGGATCATCTTTCTTTCATTGTCTGGCGAGTTCCTTGAGGGCGCCAGCTTGACTCTCAGGAAAGGAGCCTACGCATGCGTAAGTGGGGCACGAAAGGAGGCGCCAGATCGCGCGCAGTACTCTTGGGCGCGGCAGCACTCGTCATCCTTGCGCGACCTGGGGCGAGCTCGGAGGGACCCCCTGCCGAAGGAAGGCCGGAGGCGAGGCCATTCTCGGTCACAGCAACGCTCGTTGACCCTGAAGGCTCACCTGTCGCTGGGGAACGGCTCTACGTTGTCCTCTGGGTCGCCGGAAGAGCGACGTGGCAGATCGTAATGGAGAACGATCGCTTGGTGCCAGACGCGCCCAGTGGCGTTTCCGACGACAGCGGGAGAGTTGAAGTGAAGGTGCCCCGCGAGTTCGTCGAGAGAAACCTCCCTCTCACCACAAGCTACGCCGTTGGCCTAATTCGCGACGGCAAGTTTCTTCCGGCAGGGCAAGAGGGTGTCGCTTCCGTCTTTGATCTCGCCTTGGCAAACGAAGTTGGTGGCAAGATAGAGCTCAAGACAATAGTCGTAAAGGCTTGACCTCTTCGCACGGGACGCCTGCCGACTCGCCAGCGAGGGCCCGGCGAGCACGACGCTCGATTTCGGAGGCCCAGGCCCGTTCGATCTTTTCCGCGTCATCCGCTGGCTCGTCATCCAGGCTCGCGAGCAGCTCGACAGCGATGTCGGCACGCTCGTCGTGGGGGAGCTTCAGGGCTTCTTGCAAGAGAGTCTTGCCTGTCATGGACGCTAGCCTACCATTCAGCGCCTTGCCTTGATCGTTCGGCTGGACGCGGCCGCCGGCCGCTCGACGGGTAGCCGAACTACCGTGGCCTCGTGGAGGAGATGACTCCGCATGGCGAAGGTCGCGGAGGACCTGCGGTAGGCTCCCCCCCGGAGCCTCCGCCATGACCGCCAACGGGCAGCAGCCGTTCGCCTACGAGCGGCTGATGCCGTTCCAGGTGCGCGACATCCTGGTCGTCGCGAGCGCCTCCGACAACTTCCTGTTCGAGGAGGAGGGGAAGTTCTCGGACCGGCTGCTGACGCGCTACCGGGAGCTCGACCTGTCGAGCGCGCCGCAGATCGACCACGTCACCTCCGGGCGCGAGGCGCTCAATCAGCTCCGGCGGCGGTCGTACGACCTGGTGGTCGCGACGCCGCACATCGACTATGGGGCGTGAGACTGCCGTCCTGCTGAGCTCAATACCTCCGCGAGGTCGCTGGGCGTGGCGCCCAGTGCCAGGAAGGAGCGGACGAGCAGGTCCAGGGAAACCGACTCGTCGGCAGTTTCGACCTTCGCGACCCGGCTCTGGCTTGAGCCCAGCCGCTTGGCCAACTCGGTCTGGGTGAGACGGCTCTGCTTGCGCCGCTCCCGCACGCCGTCGGCGAGCTTCAAGCGGATCTCTACCAGAGCCGCTTCCTCTGGAGTCAGGCCGAGGAACTCCTCCGCAGTACCGACATTCCAGCCCTTGGCCTCCAGGCGGCTGCGCTTGTCAGCTCTCATCGGGTCTTGATCTCGCCGTGGAGCCAGGCGATCGGCTTGGCCTCCCGCTTCACGCGGGCAGCATACCAGATTCGACATAACCCCATTGCGGTAGGCTCCACCCAGGAGCCCCCGCCATGACCGCCAACGGGCAGCAGCCGTTCGCCTACGAGCGGCTGATGCCGTTCCAGGTGCGCGACATCCTGGTCGTCGCGAGCGCCTCCGACAACTTCCTGTTCGAGGAGGAGGGGAAGTTCTCGGACCGGCTGCTGACGCGCTACCGGGAGCTCGACCTGTCGAGCGCGCCGCAGATCGACCACGTCACCTCCGGGCGCGAGGCGCTCAATCAGCTCCGGCGGCGGTCGTATGACCTGGTGGTCGCGACGCCGCACATCGACGACCTCACGCCCGGCGAGCTGGGCGAGGAGATCTCGCGCCGGCACGAGGGGCTGCCGGTCGTGCTGCTCACGTTCGATCGCTCGGACCCCGAATTCCTGCCGCGCGACAAGCCGTTCGTGGGCGTCGACCGGGTGTTCCTTTGGACCGGCGATCCGCGGCTGTTCCTGGCCGTGGTCAAGGGGGTCGAGGACGCCAAGAACGCGCCGCACGACACCGAGGCGGGCTCGGTGCGGGTGATCCTGCTGGTCGAGGACTCGCCGGCGTTCTACTCGTCCTACCTGCCGATCCTCTATGCCGAGCTGCTCGATCAGGTGGCGTCGCTCCTCGCCGACCGGCTGAACGAGCGCGAGCGCCACTACCGGATGCGGGCGCGGCCGAAGATCCTGCTCGCGCGCACCTGGGGCGAGGGCAAGGCGCTGCTGCGGCGCTACCGCGACTACATGCTGGGGCTGGTGTGCGACGTGCGCTTCCCGCGCAGCGGCCGGCTCGACGCCTCGGCCGGGCTCGATTTCATCGAGGAGGTGCGCGAGGCGATCCCCGACCTGCCGGTCTTGCTCCAGTCTTCCGAGCCCGAGCACGCCGAGCTGGCCAAGGCGCTCGGGGCGAGCTTCGCCGACAAGAGCTCGCGCGAGCTGCTCGGCGAGCTGCGCGCGTTCATGCGCGACAACTTCGGGTTCGGACCGTTCGTCTTCCGCAACCCCCAGGGCGAGGAGGTGGCGCGCGCGGAGGGGATCCGCCACATGGTCGAGGTGCTCCCGACCGTGCCCGGCGAGTCGCTGATGTTCCACGCCGAGCGCAACCATTTCTCGATCTGGCTGATGGCGCGCAGCGAGTTCGAGCTGGCGCACGACCTCCGCCCGCGCAAGGCGACCGACTTCCGCGACGCCGAGGAGATGCGGCGGTTCCTGATCGAGGTGCTGGGCGACTTCATCGCCGAGCGCCAGCGCGGCCAGGTGGCGGAGTTCGGGCGCGCCGGCCGGCTCGCCCAGCGCGACTTCACGCGCATCGGCAGCGGCTCGATGGGCGGCAAGGGGCGCGGCCTCGCGTTCGTCGCGCGCATGCTCGCCGGCCATGCGCTCGGCGAGCGCTTCCGCCGCGTGCGCGTGGGGGTGCCGCGGGCGGCGGTCGTCTGCACCGACGTCTTCGACCGCTTCTGCCGCCAGGACGGCCTGTGGGAGCGCGCGCTCGCGTGCGACGACGACGCCGAGATCGCGCGCATGTTCCTCGCCCAGCCGCTCGACGAGGAGCTGCTCGGCGACCTCGGGGCGCTGCTCGAAGAGGCGCGCTACCCGCTGGCGGTGCGCTCGTCGAGCCTGCTCGAGGACTCCGAGTTCCAGCCCCTGGCCGGGCTCTACAAGACCTTCATCCTGCCCAACTCCTCGCCCGCGGACGCGGTGCGCCTGGAGCAGCTCTCGCGCGCGGTGCGGCTGATCTATGCGTCGACGTTCTTCCGCGGCCCGCGCACTTACATGGAGGCGACCTCGCAGCGGATCGAGGAGGAGAAGATGGCGGTGGTCATCCAGCGCCTGGTCGGCCGCGCGCACAACGGCCGCTTCTACCCCGACTTCGCCGGCGTCGCCCAGTCGCACAACTACTACCCGCTGCGCTGGCTCGAGCCCGAGGACGGCATCGCCGCGGTCGCGCTCGGCCTGGGCGAGACCGTGGTCTCGGGCGGCCGCGCCTACCGCTTCAGCCCGGCGCACCCGGAGCTGGCGCTCCAGATGGCGACCCCGGAGCAGGCGCTGCGCAGCTCGCAGCGGCGCTTCTACGCGCTCGACCTCGGCGACCCCGAGGCCGAGATCGGGAGCGACGAGTCGGCGACCCTCGTCCGCCTCGGCCTCGACGCCGCCGAGAAGGACGGCACGCTCGAGGCCGTCGGCGCCACCTACTCGGCGGACAACGACGCGGTCTACGACTCGATCTACCGCCCCGGCGTGCGCCTGGTCAACTTCGCCGGCGTGCTCAAGCACCGCCGCTTCCCGCTCGCGCCGCTCCTCGCCGAGCTGCTCGCGATCGGCCGCGAGGGGATGGGGACGCCGGTCGAGATCGAGTTCGCGGTGCTGCTCGCGGCCAAGGATGACGGGCGCGACGCCCGCGCCGAGCTGAGCATGCTCCAGCTCCGGCCGCTGGTCGCCGAGGGGCGGTCGCTCGAGGTCGGCCTCGAGGGGCGCCGCGGCCGGCCGCGCCTGATCGCCGGGCCGGCGCTCGGCAACGGGGTGATCGAGGGGCTGCGCGACGTCGTCTACCTCCACCCCGGTCGGCTCGCCGACCTCGGCGACAGCCGCAGCGTGGCACAGCAGATCGGGCGCATCAACGTCCGCCTCGCCAACGCGCGCCGCCCCTACCTGCTGATGGGGCCGGGGCGGTGGGGGACGGCGGACCCCTGGCTGGGCATCCCGGTCGAGTGGAAGGACGTCTCGGCGGCGCGCGTGATCGTCGAGCTGATCCCCGCGGGCTCGCCGATCGAGTCCTCGCAGGGGACGCACTTCTTCCACAACATCACCTCGCTCCGGATCGGCTACTTCTGCGTCGGCCTCGGGCGCGAGGGGGAGAAGGTCGATCTCGACTGGCTCGAGGGCCTCCCGGCCGAGCACGAGGCCGGGCCGCTCCGGCACGTGGTCACGCCGCAGGCGCTCGAGGTGCGGATCGACGGGCGGAAGGGGCGGGGGGTGGTGCTGCGGTAGACTGTGTTAGCTCGACGGTGTTCATCGTGAGACGGTGTTCGTAGTTCGACCGTGTTCGCAGTTTCTGTCCACTCGGGACGCCCTGCGGGCGCGGCATGGGTTCAGCGCCGCGCCCTCGCGGCGCCGCGGACGCCGAGATCGGGGAGGGTCGGTATGGGTGCGCGCCGTTCACGACCGCTGGACTCCGCCGGCTTCCGGACCCGGGGGTCGCGGCCGCGGCCGGCGTCCGCCGCCGCGGCCGCCTGGGCCGTGCTCCTGCTCGCGCTCTGGAGCGCTCCCGCGGCGGGGCAGGGCGGTGCCGGCGAAGCGAAGCCGTGCGCCTCGACCGCGGCGAGCGCCGACGGCTTCTACGACGTCACCGTCGACCTCGACGCCGGCTCGTTCGACAAGGCGCTCGATTTCGACCGGCCGATCCGCATCTGCGGCGCGCTGCCGCCCGGCGCCGAGCGCGTCGAGGTGCAGTACGCGATGACCCGCAAGTCGCCGGTGATCGCCGACCCGCGCCGCTGCGTCGTCCGCCAGGCCGGGGGCGAGGTGGCGCCGCTGCTGCCGGCCCCGGACCAGAGCATCCAGGCCCTGGTCAACGCCAAGGGCGGCGAGTTCTTCGCGCTGGTGCCGGCGCTCGACCCCAACCGCTTCTACGTCTTCTGCTTCGCCTACGAGCAGCCGGTCGGCGCCGAGGAGGCCGAGCGCTTCGCGCAGGCGGCGCGCGCCGTGCTCGACGCCGGACTCGCCGAGGTCGAGAGCGCGAACATCGACGCCGCGCAGGCGCAGCAGATCGCCGATCGGCTGCTCGAGCGGCTGCTCGCCGCGGCGGGCGCGAGCCGCGTGCTCGAGGCGCCGCCGCTGTTCCGCGGCGGCGCCGCCGCGGCGACGGCGCTGGCGGAGCCCGGCACGCCGGTCGCCGTCCCCTCGGCGGGCGGCGCCACGGTCGACCTCAACACCCTGGTGGTGGCGGTGCTGCAGCCGCAGCGACGCCGCGTGCAGATCGTGCACGGCGACTCCCTGGCCCAGACCGAGACCTTCGCGTCCCGCCAGCTCCGGTTCAACAACCAGCTCGACGCCCTCCGCGGCGACCCGGCGCTCGGTGAGCTGGTCACGGCGCTCGACGCCGCGGCCGCGACCGACCCCAACGTGCGCGGCTTCCTGTCGCCCGCGTTCGACCGCGCGCTGGCCGTGGCCCGGCTCGGGGACGAGGCGGCCGGACGGGTCGCCCTCGGCCAGGCGAGCGGCGACGCCGCGGGCGAGAATCTCCTCACCTCACTCGATCCCCAGGTGGCCGATCTCGCGGCCGCGAACTACGGCCGCACCCGCGACGACCTCCGGGCGCTGGGCGGCCTGCTCGGGCAGCTCCTCGGCGCCGATCCGCCGCTCCCGCTCGCCGCCTCGCTGTCCGAAGCGACGCGGGCGAAGCTCGCGGCGCTGGCCGCCGCCGGCGGGCCGATCGAGACCGCGGCCTCCACCGCGTTCACGCTCGAAGGGCTGGCGAACCGGATCGGCCACGCGCTGCGCGATCGCGCCGGCGCGCTCGACCGGCTGCAGGAGGCGATCACGCTGCTGAGCCGGGAGGTCAAGGTCGCGGCGGGCTCGAGCACGATCGCCTACGCGACGCTCTCGGCGGTCTACATCAGCGCCGACGCCGGGCTCGCCTACATCCCCGAGATCGACGAGGCCGCGAAGTACATCGGCACCAACGTCTACCTGCGCCCGATCAACAAGGACGTGCCGCTGAGCCAGGCCGACAGCTTCCTCCACCGTTTCGCGCTCACCGTCGGCCTGACCATGGACAGCATCGCGGACGACGACGCCGCGGGCAACCCGCGCACCCGCGACGACCTCTTCGGCAGCCAGTCGCTGCTGCTCGGGGCGGGGCTGCGCTTCAACCGCGTGATCCGCGTCGGCGCCGGCGCGCTGGTGTTCAAGGAGCAGGACCCCAACCCCCTGCGCGACGACCCGTCGGTCGCGGTCTCCCCGTACGTCACGTTCTCGTTCGACCTCAACGTCGCGAAGGCCTTCCAGGGCGGCTTCGGCGACCTGTTCAAGCCCGGGGGCTGACCGGGCGAGGAGCACCATGGCGATCCAGATCACCCGCGAGCTGAAGGCGAGCCCGACCCCGACGACGCTGCCCCGGCGCATCAGCTTCACCCACGAGATGGTGAGCGACCGGAGCCAGGAGGTGGTGACCGTGACCTACCGCATCGACGCTCAGGCGACCGCGATCCGGTTCCTCGACGCCGACGGTCGACCCGTGAGCGAGGTGGTCCGCACCGAGACGGTCACCTCCACGCCCCAGGAGTACGAGGACCGGATGTCGATGACCGGCGCGCCGAGGGGCGCGTTCGAGAACGTCGAGATCGTCCAGACCGTGGTCGATGCGGCCGGCGAGGCGATCCCCGGACTGGCCGTCCTGACCGTCCAGAGGTAGGCGATGGGCGCGCGACGGTGGGCCGCGATCGGCATCCTGGCGGCGGTGGCGGGGCTGCCGGCGTGCCACGAGACCGGCGACTACACGCCCAGCGAGGCGCGGGTCAACCGCTTCCTCACGCTCGAGAGCGCGAACAACCAGACCGCGATCCCGGCCGACGGCGTCTCCCGCCTCCTGCTCGTGGCGACGATCGCCGCCGACGCCGAGCCGGGCCGGCGGACGATCGCGTTCAGCGCCTCGGCCGGCACCCTGATCGGCGGCCAGGCCGGGGCCGACGGCGCCCGCCAGGTCGCCGCCGACTCGACCGGCCGGGCGTTCATCGAGTTGCAGAGCGCGAACCAGGTCGGCGACTCGATCGTCCAGGCCCAGGTGGTCGGCGTCCCCGAGCTGGTGCGCCGGCTCGTCATCGCGTTCGTCGCGGCCGATCCCGAGAGCGTGATCCGCTTCCTCGCGGCGCCCGCGCGCGCGCCGGCCGACGGCGCCACCCTGTCCACCTTCACCGTCCAGCTCTCGCCGGCGCTCCCGCTCGACACCCAGGTCGAGTTCACCACCACCGCGGGCGGCTTCGGCGCCGCCGCCGCGCCGTCGGTCATGGTGCCGATCGACGGCTCGTTCCAGGCCAGCGCCGACCTCCAGAGCCCGGCGGCGATCGGCTCCGCCCGGGTCACCGCGAGCGCGGCCGGGTTCTCGCGCTCGGCGCGGATCGACTTCCACCGCGCGCTGCCGGACGGGATCACGGTGGCGACCGCCGCCGCGCAGGTCGCGGCCTCCGCCGACGCCTCGGTGACCGTCACCGGCACCTTCCTGCGCGACGTCGGGACGGTCACCGCCGGGACGGTGGCGACGTTCACCGCCACCGACGCCGCCGGCGCGCCGGTGGGCCAGTTCCGCAACCTCACGACGGTCGGCCAGGCGACCCCCCGCGTGGCGACTGCGGACTTCTTCCCCGGGACCACCGCCGTGCGCGGGCTGGTCACGATCACGGTCGGCACCGACGAAGGCTCGGTGACCGGCGCCGGCGTGGTTGAGATCATCGATCCCTGAGTGGTCCCGCTCACCCGTCGAGCGCGGCGAGCATGTCCTCGACGCGCACGAGCTTGACCCGCGGGCGGCCGTGGGGCCGGCCGCGCTCGACCTCGAGGGCGTCGAGGCGCTGCCAGTCGCAGAACGGGACCGGGCGGGCGCCGCGGGCGGCGAGGAGGGCGTCGACGGCTTCGGGGGCGGCCGCCTCGGCGGGGACGGGGGTGAGGGCCGGGAGGTCCTCGAGCATGGCGGCGGCGGTCTCGGCGCCGTCGGGCTTGTTGCTGCCGATCAGGCCGGTCGGGCCGCGCTTGACCCAGCCGACGACGTACTCGCGGGGGAGCGGCGCGCCGGTTCCGGGGTCGATCACCCGGCCCTTCTCGTTCGGGATGATCCCGTTGCGCTCGTCGAACGGCAGGCCGGGGAGCGGCAGCGAGCGGTAGCCGATCGCGCGCACGACCAGGCCGACGGGGAGGGTCTCGGTCTCGCCGGTGCCGACCGCGTTGAGGCGGCCGCCGCCGGCGTCTACGAGGCGCGTGCGCTCGACGACCAGGCCGGCGACCCTGCCGCCGGCACCGAGGATCTCGACCGGCGCGGCGAAGAAGCGCAGGTGGATGCGGCGCTCCGCCGCGCGCCCGTCGGCGTTCGCGTAGGCGGCGAGCAGCTCGAGGTTCTTCTTCGCCTGGCGGTCGGTTTCGCACTCGGCGGCGCTCGCCGGGTCGAGCGCGAGGTCGGCCGCCTCGACGACGACGCCGGCGTCCGCGATCTCGCCCAGCTCCTTCAGCTCGGGCGGCGAGCACTTCGCCTGTACCGGGCCGCGGCGGGCGAGCACGTAGACGTCGCGCACCCGGCTCGCGCGCAGGACCTCGAGCGCGTGGTCGGCGATGTCGGTGGTCGCGAGGTCCGCGGCCGGGCGGGCGAGGATGCGCGCGACGTCCATCGCCACGTTGCCGATGCCGACCACCGCCGCGGCGGCGCACGAGAGATCGACCTCGAGGTCGAGGAAGTCGGGATGGCCGCTGTACCATGCGACGAACCCGGTCGAGGAGTGGCTGCCGGCGAGGTCCTCGCCCGGGATGCCGAGCCGGCGGTCGCTCTGGCCGCCGACCGCGTAGACGATTTGATCGAAATGAGCGAGCAGGTCGGCGCGCGTAAGGTCGCGCCCCAGCTCGACGTTGCCCAGGAAGCGCACCCGCGGGTCGAGGCAGAGCCTCTCGAACACGCGGTCGACGGCCTTGATCTTCGGATGGTCGGGCGCCACGCCGTAGCGCACCAGCCCGTAGGGCGCGGGCAGGCGGTCGAAGAGGTCGATCGAGACCGCGGGACCGCTCTCGCCGGGCCGGGCCGCGAGCAGCGCCGCCGCGGTGTAGAACCCGGACGGCCCGGCGCCGACGATCGCCACCCGCAACGGCCGCCCGGCCGAGCCGAGCCCGGGCGCGGCGGGCTCGGCGTGGGGCTCGTCCGGCATGGCCGCGGGAGTATACCGGCGCGTGACGAGTAGCCATGAGCAGGTCGGCTGGCGGCCCGCCCCGTCCACTAGCACGCCAGCGCGCCGAGGAAGAGGTGGGCGGGGAGCAGGCGGACCCCGCTGTCGACGACGTCGCGCTCCCCTTCGAGCGTTACCTGATACGTCCACGGGATCGCCAGCCGGTCGCGGAAGTAGAGCAGGGCGGGATCGACCCGGCTCGCCGTCAGTTTGGCTTCGACCGCGAACCACGGCTTGCGACCGGCCGTGACCAGGAAATCCACCTCCCGGCCCTGGCGGTCGCGCAGATAGTGGAGCGCCACGGGATGGCCCTCGCGGTCCTCGAGGTAGTGGCAGAGCTTCAGGAGATGGAGAGCGACGAGGTTCTCGAAGCGCGGGCCCGGCGCCGGGACCAGGCTCCAGTCCCACAGGTAGGCCTTGGGCATCTTGCGCAGCCCCCGCACCTTGGTGCTGACGAAGGGCGGAATGCGCAGGACGTGGTAGAGCCGGTCGAGGATGTTCATCCAGTGCGTGACGGCGCCGTGACTGACCTCGAGGTCCTCGCGCAGGGCGTTGAGCGACAGCGGTGAGCCGACGCGGTCCGGGAGCAGATCGCCGAGGAGCTGGATCGACGACAGGTCCCGGATCGTCTCGAGGTCGCGGACGTCTTCGCGGAAGAAGCGGTCGAGGCGCTCCTTTTGCCACCGGCGGAGTGTCCGCGCCGACTGGGCGAGGAAGGGCTCCGGGAAGCCGCCGTACTGGAGGAGCGACTTCACCAGGTCGCGGCGGCCGCGGCTCGGGATGGCCGGCTCCTCGCCCGGCGCCGCGACCTCGGGCTCGCGTTCGGAGAGCGCCTCGCGGTACGAGAACGGGTGCAGGCGGTAGTGGTGGTAGCGGCCCTGGAGCGAGTCGGCGCCGCGGCGGTAGACGTCGAGGCGAGCGCTGCCGGTGATCAGAAACCGGAGGTGATCGCGGTGACGGTCGAACTCGCCCTTGAGCCAGCCCTTCCAGCCGCGCCACTTGTGCAGCTCGTCGAGCACGACCACAAAAAATGTCACGACTTTTTTGATTTGGGGAGAAAATCGCCCGAGCGGTTTCGGCCCGGCCATCGGGCTTCGTCGATAATGGCGGCGGGAGACCTCATGTGCCGCGGCCCGCTCCATCCGCTGTCCATCGCGCCGATGATGGACCGCTCCGACCGGCACTTCCGGGCCTTCATGCGCCTGCTGGTCGGCCGGCGGCCGCTGCTCTACACCGAGATGATCACCGCCGGCGCGGTGCTCCACGGCGACCGCGAGCGGCTGCTCGGGTTCGACGACGAGGAGCGGCCGCTCGCGCTCCAGCTCGGCGGCGACGATCCGGCGGCGCTCGCCGAATGCGCGCGGATCGCCGCCGACCGCGGCTACGACGAGGTCAACCTCAACGTCGGCTGCCCGAGCGAGCGGGTGCAGAAGGGGAGCTTCGGGGTGTGCCTGATGGAGCGGCCCGAGCGGGTGGCCGAGGCGGTGGCGGCGATGCGCGCCGCGGTGCCGCTGCCGGTGACCGTCAAGCACCGGATCGGCTTCGACGACCTCGACCGCTACGAGGACATGGCGCGGTTCGTCGATCTCGTCGCCGCCGCCGGCTGCGACCGCTTCACCGTCCACGCGCGCAAGGCCTGGCTGACCGGCCTCGACCCCAAGGCCAACCGCGAGGTGCCGCCGCTCCGCCACGACGAGGTCTACCGCCTCAAGCGCGAGCGGCCGGCGTTGGCGATCGAGCTCAACGGCGGCGTGCGCACGCTCGACCAAGTGCGCGAGCACCTGGCGCACGTCGACGGCGTGATGGTCGGCCGCGCCGCCTACGAGGACCCGTGGGCGCTCGCCGGCGCCGACCAGCTCCTCTACGGCGAGCCGGGGGAGCCGCCGACCCGCAGGCGGGTCGTCGAGGCGCTGATCCCCTACGCCGAGCGCCAGCTCGCGCGCGCCGTGCCGCTGGCCCGGATCGCCCGCCACCTGCTCGGCCTGGTCGCCGGCCGCCCGGGCGCCCGCTCCTGGCGGCGCATCCTCTCCGAGCGGACGCACGCCCCGGACGCCGGCGTCGAGGTCCTGCGCGCTGCGCTCGCGGCGGTCCCCGCCGAGGTCCTCGACGAGCGGCCGGCTACCGCACCGGCAGGTCGCGCAGCGGCACGGGCATGAAGCACAGCACGAAGATCGCCAGCGCGACCAGCGCCAACAACCGCCTGCCGGTGCCCAGCGGCGTCGTCTCGTCGCGCACCGGCGGGTGGTAGAGGCCCATGAAGAGCACGATCACGCTCCACAGCAGCCACCCCGACCAGACCATCAGGCCGGCGACGCCGAGGGCGAGCCAGAGCGGCAGCGCGAGGCGCCGCTGGAGGCGGCCGGTGACCGCGTAGAGGATGTGGCCGCCGTCGAGCTGGCCGAGCGGCAGCAGGTTGATCGCGGTCGCGAGCAGGCCGAACCAGGCGGCGAGCGCGAAGGGGTGGAGGTCGAGCACGGCGCCGTCGGGGAGCGGGCCGTGGAACCAACGCGCGGCGAGGCGCACGGCGAGGCAGTCGCCGGGCACGAGCAGCGACCCGCCGGCGGCCTCGAGCGGCACGGCGCCGAGCGCCGCCGGGTGCGAGCGGGCGACGCCGGCGAGCAGGAACGGCACGAGCGCCGCGAAGCCGGCGAGCGGCCCCCAGATCCCGACGTCGAACAGCTCGCGCTTGCCCTGGATCGGCGCCCGGATGCGGATGAACGCGCCGAACGTGCCGAGGCCCACCGGCGCCGGCAGGAAGAACGGCGGGGTGGCCGGCAGGCGGTAGCGGCGGCAGGCGACCCAGTGGCCCAGCTCGTGGCAGAGGAGGATGAACAGCACCGGCAGCGAGAACGACAGGCCGAGCGCGAGCAGCGCCGGATCGCTCCACACCGCGGCGACCGTGGCCGGGATGAGCAGCGGCACCTCGGCGGTGACGACGTCGGTGCGCGTCCACAGCAGCCACACCGCGCCGAGCGTGGTGGTGGTGAACACCGAGGCGGCGAACAGCAGCGCCGCCAGCCCCCAACGCTGGCGCGGCGGGCGCGGCGGCGCCCAGCGCGGGTCGACCGCCCAGCCGCCGCCGGGGGCGGGGACCAGCTCGATCAGCGGCGGCCGGGCCGGACGCGCCGGGCCTGGGCCGCCCCGCTCGTCCATGTCAGAGGATCTTGAGCTCTTTGCCGGGCTTGAAGCGCACCGTCTTGCCCGGGGTGATGACCACTTCGATGCCGGTCTTCGGGTTGCGGCCGACGCCCTTCTTGCGGTCGCGCACCTGGAACACGCCGAACCCGCGCAGCTCGATGCGCTTGCCCTCGGCGAGCGCCTCTCTCATCGCCTCGATGATCGTGTCCACCGCCTGGGCGGCCTTGACCCGCGGAACATCGGTCGCGTCGGCGACCCGATTGACGATGTCGGCCTTGATCATGCCTGCTCCGGAGCGGGCGGGAATATAGCAACGGGGTCCCCCCCTGTCAAACCACGCCGGATCACGCTTGGCTCTGCCTTTTCAACACGATACAGCGCTCGAGCGCGGCCGCGGCGGCGGCGCCCAGGCGGCGCATCGCGGCGAGGTCGAGGCCGCCCAGGGGGTCGCCGTCGCGGTCGCCGTAGAGCACCGCGACGAGCCGGCCGCGGATCGCGACCGGGAGCAGGAAGCAGGAGAACGGCGGCTCGTCGTGCCAGATGCGGGCGAGCTCGCGGTGGGCCGGCATCGGCGGCAGCGGGCCGAGGTGGAGGCCGCTGCCGCGGCGCAGGTTGAGGAACACCGAGGGCTGGCGGAAGGAGACCGTGAACGCCGCCAGGCGATCGGCGTCGAGGCCGGGGCCGGCGCCCATCCAGCCGTGTACCGCCTCCGAGCGGGCGGCGAACAGCGCGACGCGGTCGAAGTGGCGGCCGAGGGCGGCGAGCAGGGCGCGGCCGACGGCGTCGCGGTCGGCGGCCGCGGCGAGCGCGGCCTCGGGATCGACCACTTCGGCCGCCGGCGGCGGGGCGGTCGGG
>CAZNIX010000032.1:0-20263 GCA_964573125.1 uncultured Thermoanaerobaculia bacterium | reverse complement strand
GGGGGGGGGGGGGGGCCGGGGGGGGGGGGGGGGGGGGGGGGGGCGCCGCCGCGGCCGCCGGCGCGGCAGGTCGTTCCGGCGCCGACCGGGCCGGCGGCCGGCGCCGCCTCCGGGACGGGACGGCGCTGGCGGAGCCTGGCGTTGCCGGTCGCCGTGAGCCCCGCGCCGCCCGCCGCAGCGGTGAGCGGCTCGTGCTCGCCGGCTCCCGAGGTGCTCTGCCTGCTCGACAACCGGCTGCGGGTCGAGGTGACGTGGCACGACCAGCACAACGGTGGCAGCGGCACCGGCAAGGCGGTGCCCGGCACCGACAAGGCGGGCTTTTTCTGGTTCTTCAACCCGGTCAACGTCGAGCTGGTGGTCAAGGCGCTCGACGGCACCGACGTCAACGGCCACCTGTGGGTCTTCTTCGGCGCGCTCTCGGACGTCGAGTACACGATCACGGTCACCGATACGACGAGCGGTCTCGACGCGACCTACCACAACCCGCCGGGCGAGATCTGCGGCGGCGCCGACACGCAGGCGTTCTGAGCAGCGCCGGCTGAGGCCCGCCCATGATCGCCCACCCGCGGCCCGAGACGCGACCGGAGTGAGCCGGTCCGCTCACCGCAACGCGTAGAACACCACCAGCACCACCGCCAGCCCGCCGAGCACGGGGTGGATCTCGCGCCACCGCCCGGCGAGGAGGTGGATCGCGACCCAGGAGACGATGCCGAGGCTGATGCCGTTGGCGATCGAATAGGTGAGCGGCATCGCGGCCAGGGTCAGGAACGCCGGCACCGCGTGCTCGGCGCGCGACCAGTCGATCGCTTTCGCGCCGGCGAGCATCAGGGCGCCGACCGCGATCAGCGCCGGCGCGGTCGCCGCCGCCGGCACCGCGGTCAGAAGCGGCGTGAAGAACAGCGAGAGCGCGAAGAGGAGCGCGACCACGACCGCGGTCAGGCCGGTGCGGCCGCCCTCCTCGACGCCGGTCGCCGACTCGACGTAGCTCGTCACCGTGCTCGTGCCGAGCGCGGCGCCGATCGAGGTGCCGAGCGCGTCGGCGGCGAACGCGCGGCCGGCGCGCGGCAGCTCGCCGCGCTCGTCGGTCAGGCCGGCGAGGCGGCCGACGCCGATCAGGGTGCCGGCGGTGTCGAAGACGTCGACGAAGAGGAACGCGAGCACCACGGTCGCGGTCTTGCCCGCGAGCAGACCGCCGAAGTCGAACGCGAAGAGGGTTTCGCGCGGAAGCCGCGGCAGCGCGAAAAGATGGTCGGGCGCGGCGGCGACGCCGAGCACCCAGGCGGCGACCGTGGCGGCGAGGATGCCGATCAGGATCGCGCCGGTCACCCGCCGGGCGAGGAGTGCGACGATCACGACCAGCCCGCCGAGCGCGAGCAGCGGCGCCGGCTCGGTGAGGTCGCCGAGGGTGACCAGGGTCGCGGGATGGCCGACCACCCAGCCGGCGTTCTGGAACCCGATCGCGGCGAGGAAGAGGCCGATCCCGGCCATGGTCGCGAGCTTGAGCGGCTCGGGGATCGCGCGCAGGAGCACCGTCCGCGCGCCGGAGACAGCGAGCAGCAGGAACAGCACCCCCTCGACGAACACCGCCGCGAGCGCCACCTGCCAGCTCACCCCGAGCCCCTGGACGACGCCGAACGTGAAGTAGGCGTTGAGCCCCATCCCCGGCGCGAGCGCGACCGGGTAGCCGGCGAGGAGGCCCATCAAGAGCGTCGCCGCCGCCGCGGCGAGCGCGGTCGCGACCGCGACGTCCGCGGCCGGCATCCCCGCCTGGGCGAGGATCTGCGGGTTGACGAACAGGATGTAGGCCATGGTCAGGAACGTGACCAGGCCGGCGCGCGCCTCGGTGGCGGCGGTCGTGCCGCGGGCGCGGAGATGGAAGAGCCGTTCGAGCATCGGGTGATCCCGGAAGCGGCGGAGAGTCTAACCGGGCGGCTACAATCCGGCCCGCATGTCCGCCGCCGAGCCCGCTCCCCCGCCGCTGCTCGTCCGCGGCGGCACGCTGGTCACCCTCGACCCCGAGGCGACCGTGGTCGCGGCCGATCTCCTCGCCGAAGGCGGCCGCATCCGCGCGCTCGGCCCGGCGCTCGCGCCACCGCCCGGCGCGCGCACGCTCGACGCCACGGACTGCTGGGTCCTGCCGGGGCTGATCCAGGGCCACGTCCACCTCGGGCAGACGCTCTTCCGCGGCCTCGCCGAGCGGCGGCGCCTGCTCCCCTGGCTGCGCGAGCGGATCTGGCCGCTCGAGGCCGGCCACGACGACGAGAGCGCCTACGCGAGCACGCTCCTCGGCGCCGCCGAGTGCCTGCTCTCGGGCACCACGACGGTCCAGGACATCGGCCTCGGCCCGGGCGCCCGCGGGCTGCTCGCGGGGCTCCGCGACTCCGGCCTGCGCGCGCTCGCCGGCCAGTGCCTGATGGACTCGGGCGAGGGGCTCCCGGAGGCGCTGCGCGCGGAGACCGACACCGCGCTCGCCGCGACCGAGGCGCTCGGCGAGGAGCTCGACGGCGCCGCCGGCGGCCGGCTCCGGTACGTCCTCAACCCGCGCTTCATCCTCACCTGCTCGGATGCGCTCTGGCGCGGCGTCCGCGAGCTCTCAGCGCGCCGTGGCTGGCCGGTCCACACCCATGCGCTCGAGCAGCGGGAGGAGGTCGAGGCGGTGCGCCGGCTCAAGGGCGGCCGCGACGAGGTCGACTACTTCGACGACCACGGGATCCTCGACCGCGACCTGCGGATCGCCCACGGCGTCCAGCTCACCGGGGAACACCTGCGGCGGGTCGGCGGCCGGCGCTTCAGCGTCGTCCACTGCCCGGCCTCGAACCTCAAGCTCGGCTCCGGGATCGCGGACCTCGTGGCGATCCGCGGCGCCGGCGTGCCGGTCGGGATCGGCGCCGACGGCGCGCCATGCAGCAACGACCTCGACGCGCTGTTCCAGGTCCGGCTCGCGGCGCTCCTCCAGCACCACCGGCACGGCCCGGCGAGCTTCTCCGGCCTCGACGCGCTCCGGCTCGCGACCAGCGAGGGAGCGCGCGCAATCGGCCTGGGCGACGCGACCGGCTCGCTCGAGCCCGGCAAGGCGGCCGACCTCCTCGTCCTCTCCCGCACCCGCCCCGAGGCCTGGGGCCCGCGCGCCGACCCCCACGACCTGATCGTCTACTCGGCGTCGCGCGCCGACGTCCGCCACGTCGTCGTCGCCGGCGAGGTCCTGGTCGAGGACGGCCGGCTCATTCGGCTCGACCTCGAGGAGATCCGGGCGCGGGCCGACGCGGCGCTCGCGGCCGTGCTCCGCCGCTCGGGGGTCGAGGCATGACCCGCCGCCGGCTCTTCCTCGCCGTCTACGTCGCCGCCGCCGCTTCGCTGGTCTGGCCGGTCTACCCGTGGGCGGCGGCGAAGCTGCCGGCGCTCTTCGGCCTGCCGGGGTTCTTCGCCTGGCCGGTCGTCGTGCTGGCGGCGGTGTTCGCGGCGCTGGTCCTGCTCTACCGCTCCGAGGGGGCCGGCCGCGCGGACCGCGCCGGAGGGGACCGCTGATGGACGCCGGCACGATCGCGCTCGTCGTGTGCGCCGTCTACCTCGCGGCGACGCTGGTCGCCGGCGTCGCGCCGGGGCTCAAGGCGGCGAAGAGCGTCGAGGGGTTCGTCGCGGCGAGCCGGTCGATGGGGCCGGTGCTCCTCTACTTCGTCCTCGGCGCCTCGATCTTCTCGGCGTTCGCGTTCCTCGGCGGCCCCGGCTGGGCGTACTCGCGCGGCGCGGCGGCGCTCTACATCCTCGGCTACGGCGCGCTCGGGATGGTGCCGCTCTACTTCTTCGGCCCGCGCGCGCGGCGGCTCGGCGAGCGCTTCGGCTTCGTCACCCAGGCGGAGCTGCTCGCCCACCGCTTCCAGAGCCGGACGCTCTCGGTGCTGCTCGCGGCGCTCTCGGTCGCGGTCTTCATCCCCTACCTGACGCTCCAGATGAAGGGCGCGGGCTACATCCTCGAGACGCTCTCGGGCGGGCGGATCGGCATGGCCGCCGGCGCCGGCATCTCCTACGCGGTGGTGCTCGTCTACGTCCTGACCAGCGGCGTGCTCGGGGTCGGCTGGACCAACGCGCTCCAGGGGGTGTTCATGATGGCGGTGGCCTGGTTCCTCGGGCTCTGGCTGCCCTACCGGCTCTACGGCGGGGTGGGGGCGATGTTCGAGGCGATCGCGGCGAGCGAGAAGGCGCCGCTGCTTTCCGCGCCCGGGCTCGACGGCGCCGGCGCGCCCTGGGGCTGGGCCGCGTTCAGCTCGGC
The DNA here is from genome assembly GCA_964573125.1 of uncultured Thermoanaerobaculia bacterium. Lineage (GTDB taxonomy): Bacteria > Acidobacteriota > Thermoanaerobaculia > Multivoradales > JBCCEF01 > CAVSQV01. The sequence goes on along the minus strand of CAZNIX010000032.1, from coordinate 15,996 downwards.
GGTGATCGTCTCGGCGGTGGGGTTTTCGGTCTGGCCGCATCTCTTCATGCGCAGCTTCGCCGCCAAGAGCGACCGCGCGATCAAGCTGACGGTGGTGATGTACCCGACGTTCCAGGTCTTCCTGGTGCCGATCCTGCTCATCGGCTTCGCCGGCGTGCTCGCGTTCCCCGGCGTCGAGCCCGCCGATACCATCCTGCCGGCGATCCTCGCCGGGATGGAGCTGTCGCCTCTGCTGGTCGGGCTCGTGGCGGCCGGGACGCTCGCGGCCTCGATGTCGTCGGGCGACGCCATCCTCCACTCGGCGGCCTCGATCGCGGTGCGCGACGGGCTCAAGCCGCTGCTCGGGCTCCGTGGCGGCAGCCTCGGCGACCGCGCCGAGCGGCTCGCGATCCGCCTCGCCGCGGTCGCGATCAGCCTCGTCGCGTTCTACTTCGCGGTCGCCTCGGAGGTCTCGCTTGTCGCGCTCCTGCTCGGCGCCTACGGCGGCGTCGCCCAGATCTTCCCGCCGGTCGCCGCCGCGCTCTACTGGCCGCGCGCCACCGGCAAGGGCGCGCTCGCCGGGCTCGTCGCCGGCCTCGCGGTCAACACCCTCTTCCTGCGCCACCCCGAGCTGGCGCCGATCGTCGGCGTCCACGAGGGGGTGTGGGGGCTCGCGGTCAACGTGCCGGTTCTGGTCGCGGTCAGCCTGCTCACCCGCCGGCACGACCCCGAGCACGTCCGCGCCTACGCCGAGGCGTGACGGGCTTTTTCAGGGGGGCTGTTCCAGCCCCCCCTCCCCGCGCGAGTGAATCGCGCGCGGGGGCCCCTCCCCCGAGTCGGCGGCTTCGCCGCCGCGCGCCGGTGGGCGCGTGTCCTGCTGCCACCGGCTTGCTTGGCCTTAGCGGGCCGGCAGCACGGCGACGATGCGCAGCGGGCCGCCGCTGCCGCCGGCGATCTTCATCGGCAGGGCGACGACGGTGAAGCCCTTCGCCGGCAGGCGGTCGAGGTGGGCGACGTTCTCGAGCGCGGGGACGTTGGCCGCGAAGAGGATCTGGTGGCTCTCGAAGAGCTTGGACTGGCCGAAGTCGATCGACGGCGTGTCGAGGCCGATCGCCGAGATCGCGCGCTCGGCGACCAGCCAGCGCGCGGCGTCCGGATGGAGGCCGGGGAAGTGGAGCGCCGCCACCCCCTCGGCGCCGCGCAGCGCCGTCCCCATGTAGCGCTCGCGGTCGGGCCAGAACGCGGAGAAGCCGGTGCGCAGGAGCACGATCGCGCCGTCGGAAAGCGGACCGTGCTCGGCCTCCCAGGCCCGGAGGTCGGCGGCGGTGACCTGGTAGTCGCGGTCGGCGGCGGCCTGGGCGGTGACGTCGACGACCGCGCCGGGGCCGATCAGCCGCTCGACCGGGATCTCGTCGGCCGTCCACTTGCCCTCGGCGAAGTGGATCGGCGCGTCGAGGTGGGTGCCGCCGTGCTCGGCGGCGTGGAAGCGGTGCGCCTCGTAGTAGAAGCCGCCCTCGGTGACGCCGGCGAAGCCGCGCTCGAGGACGAAGCCCTCCTCGGTCGGCCAGTAGATGGTGTCGGCGTCGAACGGGTGCGTGAGGTCGATGACCTCGCCGGCGAGCGGCAGGGCCGCCGCTTGCGCCATCCGCTCCTCCCCGGCCACCGGCGCCTCCCCGGGCGCGGCCGCCGGCCCGGCGCAGCCGGCGAGCGCCAGCGCCGCGATCGCCGCGATCGCCGCGATCACTCTCATCGGTCGGCCATTCTAGCGGGTCCGGCCGCCGGCGGCGTCACGGTCGCGGCGTTGGCGCGCACTTCTGGAATCGAACGCATCCGTTATAACCTGCCCCGTTGATGCCCGACGTATCCGGTCTTCGTCGGCGCCTGGTCGCCCTTGCCGCGGCGGCGGCGTGTCTGGTCCTGATCGCTCCGCCCGCCGCGGGCGATGGCTGCTGCGCGCAGGACTGCAACGACGTCTGCTGCCTGCTCGTCGCGCGCGCCGGGCTCGGCCGCCACCACCATCACGGCGGCGAGGGCGGACCGCGCTGGGCCACCGTGTCGGCGGCGCAGGACTGCGCGACCGCCTGCCCGCCGTCGGCTTCCGGGCGCGGGCTCGGAGCGGCGCCGGCCGCCGCCTGGTCGGCGATCCCGGCCGCCGCGGGCGCGCTCTCGTCGCCGTTCGCGACCCCGCCCGAGACGGCGCGCCCGGCGCGCACCGCCGATCCCCGCGGTCCTCCTCCCGCCTCTCCGTCCATCGCGGTCTGAGCCAAGGAGCGCGGCCGGGTTCTCCGGCCGGCGTTGCCGGGCGCGGGGCTTCTCCCGCGCCGGCCCGCCGCTTGGTCGCGGCGGCTTGCGGGCTCCCTTTCCGGAGCGGTTCCGCTCCGAGGGGAGCGGCGAGGAATCGAGAGACCGAGAGACGGAGCCGGCTTCGCGCCCCGCGGCCGCGGCGTCGCGGGCGGCGCAAGCCGGCGGAGGATTCGAGGAGGAGAACCGATATGGCCACCCACGGACCCGGGACGCGTGCCCGGACGCTGATCATGGTGGTGATGGTGTTGGCATCGGGTGGGATGAGCGCGGCGGCGGTCGGAGAAGAGCGGGCGAGCGAGAGCGCGGCGGCTGCCGACCCGGTGGCCGCGCCGGCGCCGGTCCGCCTGCGCGGGACCATCGTCGACCCGGTCGGCGCCGCGCTCGAGGGCGCGGTGGTCACCGCGGAGAACCTCGTCACGGGGGAACGGGTCTCGGCGACCGCGGACCGGCGCGGCCGCTATGTCCTCGAGCTGGCCGCCGGCCGCTGGCGCGTCGAGGCCGCGGCGGAGTTCTTCGCGCCGGCGGCCGAGGAGGTCGACCTCGCCGGCGGCGCCGGCGGCGAGGCGCTCGATTTCAAGCTCCAGATCGCCCGCGTCTACGACTCGGTGCACGTCATCGAGCGCTCGCGCGGGGAACTCCTGACCGTGCCCGGAGGGGTCGCCGACGTCGGTGCGGCGGACATCGACGAGGCGAGCTACGGCAACGTCCAGGAGGCGCTCCGGTTCCAGCCCGGCATCCTGGCGCGCTCGCGCTTCGGCGCCGACGAGGTGCAGTTCTCGGTGCGCGGCTCCGGGCTGCGCAACAACTTCCACATGAGGGGCATCAACCTGCTGTTCAACGGGCGGCCCTACATGGACGCCGACGGCTTCGGCGATTTCGAGTCGCTCGACCTGATGGCGACCGAGCGCATCGAGCTGTGGAAGGGGGCCAACGCGCTGCGCTTCGGCGGCAACCAGGCCGGCGGCGCGATCAACTTCGTGACCCCGACCGGGGAGACCGCGCCCGAGCTGACGTTCCGGGCGGTCGGCGGCTCGTTCGGGCTGGTCAAGACCCAGGTCGCCGCCGGGGGCGAGCGCGGGCCGATGAACTGGTACGCGAGCTTCGGCACGACCGACGCCGACGGCTACCGCGACTACGCGGCGCAGGAGCGGAGGCGGTTCTTCTCGAACCTCGGCTGGGCGCTCTCCGCCGACACCGACCTGCGCTTCGACCTCGTCTACGCCGGCGTCTCCGAGGAGCTGCCGGGGGCGCTGACGCGGGCGGAGTTCGACGCCGACCCCCGCCGGGCCGACCCCAACAACCAGGCCAACCGGTTCGGCCGCGACTACGATTTCGTTCACGCCGCGGTCGCCCTCGACCACCGGCTCGACGAGCGCAACGTGGTCGCGGTGAGCGTCCACGGCCACGTGCGCGACGTCGTCCATCCGATCTTCCAGATCCTCGACCAGGACCAGCGGACCTTCGGCGCCGACTTCGCCTGGCGGCGCACCGGCGAGCGCGCGCGGCTGGTGCTCGGCTTCGCGCCCCAGGGCGGCGGCAACGAGGAGAGCCGCTTCCAGAACCTCGGCGGCGAGCGCGGGGCGCCGACCGCGAAGTTCGCCACCGACGTCGAGAACCTCGGCGCCTACGGCGAGCTGCAGTTCGACGCCACGCCGCGGTGGACGCTCGTCGCCGGCGGCCGCTGGGACTCGTCGCGCCGGGAGTTCGACGACCTCTTCCCCGCCGACGGCGACCGCTCGGACGTGCGCACGTTCGACGCCTTCTCGCCCAAGCTTGGGGCGATCTGGACCTCGGCGTCGGGCGTCCAGGTCTTCGCCAACGCCAGCCGCGCCTACGAGCCGCCGCTGCTCCTCGAGCTGACGAGCTTCGGCAGCAACGCCGGGTTCATCGACCTCGAGGCGCAGGACGTCCGGCAGTTCGAGGTCGGCACCCGCGGGGCGCACGGCCGGGTGGCCTGGGACGTCTCGGTCTTCGACTGGGAGGTCGAAAACGAGATCGTCAACGTCAACGTCCAGCCGTTCCCGTTCGCGCCGTTCACGATCCCGTCCTACCGCAACGCCGACCAGACCCGCCACTTCGGCCTCGAGGTCGGCGGCGCGGTCGACCTGGGCGACGTCACCTGGCGCGGCGCCTACACCTGGTCGCGCTTCACCTACGTCGACGATCCCGCGTTCGGCGACAACGACCTGCCGGGGGCGCCGCACCACGTGCTCTACACCGAGCTGCGCTGGGAGCACCCGTCGGGGTGGTGGGTGGCGCCCAACCTCGACGCCAGCCTGTCGCCCTACTTCGTGGACTCCGCGAACACCACCGAGAACGACCGCTTCGTCCTGCTCGGTCTCAAGGCCGGCATCCCGATCGGCCCGGTCGTGCTGTCGCTCGAGGCGTCGAACCTGACCGACGAGGACTACTCGGGCTCGGTCCAGGTCGACAACGCGCTCGGGCGCTTCCTCGAGCCGGGCAACGGCCGCGCGCTCCACCTCGGCCTGGGATGGCGGCGTGACTAGGAGGGCGGGCCGCACCGACGAGGAGATCGACCCGGCGCTCGAGCGAGCGCCGGGGTGAGCGCCGCCGCGCCCCTCACGGCCCGCCCACCGAGGACGACCAGACCGAGGCGTCGCCGCTCTCGAAACCGTCCGCGAAGAGCGCGGTGATGCACGATCCGCCGACCTGGGCGTGCTCGATCTCGACGTCGTCGATGTACCAGCCCTCGGCGACGCCTTCGCCGTCGGTCGAGTAGATCCAGCGCACCGTGACCTCGGAGCCGGCCCAGGCCGAGAGGTCGGCGGCGTGCTCGCCCCAGGTCAGGTCGGTGCCGCCGGTGAACGCCGGCCGGCCGGTCGGGTAGCCGCAGGCGTCGGCGGAGCCGTCGAAGCTGCCCGGGTAGGGCGGCGCGAGCGCGAGCGCGGTCCAGCTCGCGCCGCCGTCGGCCGAGATCTCGACCACGCCGCCGTCGCCGGCGAGCACGTCGTGGACGGTCCAGAACCGCAGCTCCGGCGCCGCGCCCGCGGTCAGCGCGATCGGCGGGCTGACCACCGCGATGCAGGCCTCGTTCTCGTAGGTCGAGAAGTAGCTGCGGTCGCCGCCGTGGACGCGCGCCTCCGAGGGGTGCCAGCCGACGTGGCGCTCGGTGCCGCCGCCGGACGGGCTGTCGAAGTAGAACGGCGGGTCGCCGATCTCGCCGCCGGTGGCGAACGTGCCGTCGACCAGCGGCCCGGCCGGCGTGCCGATGACGCGGACCAGGTTGCCGTCCTCCGCGCCGTTGCCGGTGTCGGTGGCGCGCACGACGTAGGTGTAGGAGACGCCGGTCTCGATGTCGACGTCGGCGTAGGAGGTGCCGGTGAGCCCGAGCGCGATGCGGTTGGCCGGCGCGGGCACGAACTGCGGGTCGGTCGCGCGGTAGACCGCGTAGGTGACCCCGGGGCCGCAGTTGGCGGCGGCGGCGGTCCACGTCAGCTCGAGCACGCAGTTGGTCTGCCCCGGGCTGGTCACCTCCTCGAGGCCGTCGAAGGACGGCACCGCGGTGCACGGGCCGGTGGTGGTCGCCGAGGCGCAATCGCTCGGCGGCGACTCGCACAGCCCGGTCGGATCGCTGGCGGTGACGACGTAGGCGAACTCGAGTTGGCCCGAGACCCCGACGTCGTCGTACGCGGTGCCGGCGACGTCGGTCGCGATCAGCTCGGGAGTTCCGCCCGGGCAGGCGCCGAGCGCGCGGTAGACGTTGAAGGTCTCGCCCGGCCCGCCGCCGCTCCACGTGAGGTCGATCTCGTTGTCGCCGGCGGGCGTGGCGGCGAGCCCGGCCGGCGCCGCCGGGTCGCTGCACAGGTTCGGGCGCAGCACGAACAGCCCCTCGCCGATGCCGCTGACGACGACCGTCCCGCTGTCGAAGAACGGGTAGACGCTCCAGGCGCCCTGGAAGCCGGTGCCGTTGCTCGAGGGGTAGATGTCGAAGAACGCGACCTCGGTGAGGTTGCCGTTGGCGACGTCGGCGAGGCTCAAGATGCGCAGCCCCGACCGGTAGTTGGCCTCGTAGACGTGGCCGTTGTGGATGTAGAGGTTGTGGTCGATCGAGGCGACCGGGCCCTCGTAGAAGTCGATCACGGACGGGGCCTCGAGGTCGGAGACGTCCCAGATCCGGGTCCGGGTGTTGTGGCCGAAGTTCGACTCGTCCAGCTCGTCGTCGATCAGGAAGTAGAGGTGATCGGGGGTCAGCCACCCCTGGTGGGTGTAGCCGACGCCGGCGTAGCCGGTGCGCGAGACCTGGACCGGCGCCGCCTTGTTGGTGACGTCGACGATGGTCAGGGTGTCGGTGTTCGAGGAGAAGCAGATCTCCCGGCCGGCGTAGTCGGGGTCGGGGCCGGCGTAGTTCACGCACTGGGTGTCGTGGGTGTAGCCGTCGGCCGAGAAGCAACCGGCGAAGACCGGCGCGGTCGGGGTCGAGATGTCGATCATGTGCAGGCCGGAGGAGCACGAGCCGCCGCAGCCGACGGCGTAGGCGTAGCCCGAGTCCTCGTTGATCGCGATGTTGTGGCAGGAACCCATGTTCCCCTGGCTGTAGTGCGCGGTCTCGGTGAACGTCACCGGCGGGTTGACCACGGTGCGGAGCTGGGTCAGGTCGAACACCTGCATGCCGTGGGCCCCGTTGTTGTCGCTGACGATGAACGCGTGGTCGGCGTAGACCTTGATGTCGCGCCAGGGCGAGCTGCCGGTGTGGGTCGGGAGGTTGCCGAGGTAGACCGCGTTCTCGGGGTCGGTGACGTCGACGAACGCGGTGCCGTTGGTGCGCCCCATCAGCGCGTACTCGTTGCCGGTCAGCGGGTCGGTCCAGCCCCAGATGTCGTTGCCGTTGCCGCCGCCGATCGTCGACGTCGGCATGTGCTCGAGCAGGTCGACGTTCGAGCACGGGAACCCGCCGGCCATGCCGTCGATGCACGGCGTGAGGTGGTGGACCAGCTCGCCGATGCCGCCCACCGCGTCGCCCGGCGAGGGCGTCTCGTGCATCTCGTGCGGCGGGGGCTCCTCGGTGATGGCCTGCGCCGAAGCCGGCGCCGGCGGGGCGGTGGCGAGCGGCAGGAGCAGCGTTACGGCGAGAACTCCGAGACGGGGCGGACGAGTCGGCATGTTCGTCTCCACCTCCATCCCACGGGCGGACATGCGCGCCCGAGGGGTCCGAAGGGTCGCGCGCTCCCCAGAAACGTGATGCTCGGACCGAGCTGGACTCTGGACTGGTCGCGGGGTTCGCGTCTGCGCCGGATTATATGCACATCGGTCGATATCGAGCCTCGCCGCGGAACCCGGCCGTGAGACCGCCGGGCCCGCACGCGCCGCGCCCGCTCGGGCGTTGGAGCGCCGGAGCGATTCCGGTAGGCTCTCCCCCCACCGCCGCGGCGCCGGCCGCGGCGGCGCGAGGGCCGAGCAGTGACCGAGACCACCACCGAAACCGCGCCGACCGCCGCCGTCGAGGGCGCCGCCCCCGGCACCGACTTCCTGCGCGCGATCGTCCTCGCCGACCGCGCCGCCGGCAAGCACGGCGGGCGGGTGCACACGCGCTTTCCGCCCGAGCCCAACGGCTATCTGCACATCGGGCACGCCAAGTCGATCCACCTCAATTTCGGCATCGCCGCCGAGTTCGGCGGGCGGTGCAATCTGCGCTACGACGACACCAACCCGGAGACCGAGGACCCGGAGTTCGTGCAGTCCATCCAGGACGACGTGCGCTGGCTAGGCTACGACTGGGAGGACCGGCTCTACTTCGCCTCCGACTACTTCGAGCGCCTCTACGAGCTGGCCGAAGGGCTGATCGAGGACGGCAAGGCCTACGTCGACAGCCTGTCGGAGGAGGAGATCCGCGCCCACCGCGGCACGGTCACCGCGCCCGGCCGGCCGAGCCCGTTCCGCGACCGGCCGGCGGCGGAGAGCCTCGACCTCTTCCGGCGCATGCGCTCCGGCGAGTTCCCCGACGGCGCCCATGTGCTGCGCGCGCGCATCGACCTCACCGCGGCGAACATGAAGATGCGCGATCCGCTCCTCTACCGCATCCGCCACGCGCGCCACTACCGCACCGGCGACGCGTGGTGCATCTACCCGATGTACGACTGGGCGCACCCGCTCTCGGACGCGCTCGAGGACATCACCCACTCGTTCTGCACGCTCGAGTTCGAGAACAACCGGGAGCTCTACGACTGGGTCGTGCGCGAGAGCCGGATCGAGACCTCGCCGCGGCAGATCGAGTTCGCGCGCCTCAACCTCTCCTACACCGTGCTCTCGAAGCGCAAGCTCGCGCAGCTCGTCGAGGGCGGCCACGTCGCCGGCTGGGACGACCCGCGGATGCCGACGCTCGCCGGCCTGCGTCGGCGCGGCTACACGCCGGAGTCGATCCGCGCGTTCTGCGGCCGGATCGGCATCGCCAAGGCGAACTCGACGGTCGACATGGCGCTCCTCGAGCACAGCGTGCGCGACGACCTCAACGCCAAGGCGCCGCGGGTGCTCTGCGTGCTGCGCCCGCTCGAGGTGACGATCACGAACTACCCGGAGGGCCAGACCGAGGAGCTCGAGGCGCCCTACTGGCCCCACGACGTGCCGCGCGAGGGCTCGCGCAAGCTGCCGTTCGGGCGGACCATCTTGATCGAGCGCGACGATTTCGCCGCCGAGCCGCCGCCCGGCTTCCGGAGGCTCGCCCCCGGGCGCGAGGTGCGCCTCCGCTATGCCTACTTCATCCGCTGCGACGAAGTCGTGCGCGACGAGGCCGGCGAGGTGGTCGAGCTGCGCTGCACCTACGACCCGGCGACCCGCGGCGGCGCCGCCCCCGACGGCCGCAACCCGGCGGGGACGCTCCACTGGGTGTCCGCCGCACGCGCGCTGCCGGTCGAGGTGCGCCTCTACGACCGGCTGTTCACGGTCGAAAAGCCGGGCGAGACCAAGGAGGCCGACTTCCTCGCCCACCTCAACCCGGCGTCGCTGGAAGTGCTCGACGGCGCCCGCATCGAGCCCGCGGTCGCCGGCGCCGGGCCGGGCAGCCGCTTCCAGTTCGAGCGCCTCGGCTACTTCTACGTCGAGCCCGAGGACTCGACCCCCGAGCGGATGGTCTTCAACCGGATCGTGGCGCTGCGGGACACCTGGGCGCGCACGGCTGAGCCGGCGCGGGCGCGGGCGAGGCGGCCGGAGGCGGAGGGACGACCGGCCCCGGCGGGAGCGCGTGCCGGTGCTTCAGCCGCCCCGCGCGGCGAGCGACCTCCGGTGGGAGCGAGGGCGGCCCGCGAGCACCGAGCGCCGGCGGAGGCCGTGCGGGAGGGAGCGGGGCCCGAGAGCGGCCGGCCGCAGGAGCGCCGGGCGGCGGCGGCGCCCGCGCCCACTCCCGAGCTGCTCCGCTACCGCGACCTGCTCGGCCTGCCGCCTTCGGCCGCGGCCACGCTCGCCGCCGACCCCGCGCTCGCCCGCTTCTACGAGGCGGCGCTCGTCGAGGCGGCCGGGCACGGCCTCGCCGACCCGGCCGCCATCGCCGCCTGGGTGGTCAACGACGTCCAGCGCGAGCGCAAGGAGCGCGGCCTCGACGACCCGGCGGCCCTCCCGTTCGGCCCCGCCGAGATCGCCGAGCTGGCCGTCTTGGTCGCTGGCGGCACGATCACCGCCACCGCCGCCCGCGAGGTCTTCGCCGAGCTGGTCGCCGCCGGCGGCTCGCCGCGCGCGATCGTCGCGCGCCGCGGCCTCGAGCGCCTCGCCGACGCCACCACCCTCGCCGCCCTCGTCGACCGCGTCCTCGCCGACCACCCCGAGGAAGCCGCCCGCTACCGCGCCGGCAAGACCTCCCTCCTCGGCTTCTTCATCGGCCGCGTCATGGCCGCCTCCGCCGGCGCCGCCGACCCGGCCGCGGTCCGCGAGCTGCTCCGCGAGCGGCTGGGGTAATCGAAGCCCGACGGATTACGTCGCGCAGAGGGCGCGAACGACTATTCCAGCGACACCGCGAGGGGACTCCACCGCTCGGACTCCGGCACCCATCCTTCCAGGTCCAGCCCGAACTCCTCGCACACCCGGTGCAGCTCCTGGAGCGGCTCGGTGAGAGGGATCGGATCGCCCGTGGCGACGAGGCGGCTGCGGTGCTCGAACAGCGCAGCGCAGGGGCCGCTGTCGAGGTGGGACCGGAAGGCTACGCCCGCTGCGGCGCGGGTCGAAAACAGATGGCGTGCGAGTTGCTGGGTGATCGCTCGATGCCGACCTCTCAGCTCGGCGATGTCGAGGTGGCGGATCCCGGCTTCGGCGAGAGTGGGCGCCAGCTCCAGCGCCAGCTCGCGGCGGAGTTCGAGGTCTTCGAGATCGACCAGCGGGCCCGTGGTTTCGATGCGCCCGGCGACCAGGACGTGCTTCCGCCGCCAGACGAGATCCACGGTGGGCCGGGGCAGGGAGGCGCGGGGCGCTCCGAGGCGACCGAAGAGTTGTCGAAACTCGGCGAGGGCCCGCGTGTCCGGGCGCAGGTCCTTGAGTGACTCCCGAATCGCGGTGATTTCCTCCCGGCTGCAGTAGTTGGTACGGAACTTCCTCTCGGGGTCGTCGAACCGGTTGCTCAACGTACAGAGATGCCAAGGCTTGAAGCCGAGAGGGTCTTCCCGGAACCCCACTCGCCAAACTCGATCGCCCGAGTTCAGTAGGTGTCTCCCAGGACGAAAGCCTTGGCGGCGGGAAGGAGCGAGTGGAACGGCGGTTCACCATGCCGCAACAGGTAGGCAGGTGCCTGATCGCCGAGGCGTGAGTTCGTACCGAAGAACCAGGCCTTGGCGGTGGCGGGGCTGAAGGCGTCGACCAGGAGCACCGTCACGGGGTAGGCCGCGCGTAGGCGAAACTCGCTCAACTCGCGGGGCCTGACCTTGCCGCTCGCCCACTGCCCCACCATCTTCGGATCCTTGACCCCGCTCAGGTACCCGGTGACCCTCTGGCCCAGGTTCTCCTGCAGGTACGCGGCGACTTCGGAGATGGTGGCCGCCGCCGCCGTCCGTTCGCTCTCTCCCAAGTGGCGGATCGAATCCTGCTCTTGCAAGGCTCGGCGCTGCATAGTCAGTGTCGCCATCGCTCTTACCTCCCTCCTGTCGCCGGTGCAATCCTACCCATAAACCGACCGGCCTGCAAGCGGGTTGGATGAGGACAACAGAAAGACGACGCTCGGGTCGTCGCCGGGACCGGCCAACCGCAACAGCCCCCCGCGCCCGCGCCGAATCCCGAATGCGCTAGCCTACCCTCCGGCGGTCCCGCCCGCCGGAGGTCTCGCCGACCGATGTCCAAAGCCGAGGAGCTCAAGCAGCAGCGGATCGAGGAGCTGGCCTCTGCGCTGGCCGAGAGCCTGGAGCCGGCGGAGGATCCGGCGGGGGCGGCGGAGTTCCTGCGCCGGTATTACGCCTCGGTGGCGGCCGACGACGTGCTGCGGCCGACCCGGCGGCACCTGATCGGGGCGGCGCTCTCGCTGTGGAAGTTCGGCGCCCGGCGGCGGCCCGGCGAGGTCGCGCTGCGGGTGTGCAACCCGGAGCTCGCGAGCGAGGGGTGGCAGAGCCCGCACACGGTGGTCGAGATCGTCCACGACGACATGCCGTTCCTGGTCTCCTCGGTGACCGGCGCGCTCAACCGGGAGGGGATCACGCTCCACCTGGTCGCCCACCCGGTGATCCCGGTCGTGCGCGACCGCGAGGGCCGGCGCACCGGCGCCGCCGCCGGCGACCCGCGCGCGCTCGTCGAGTCGTACATGCACGTCGAGCTCGACCAGCGCACCGCGGAGTCCGAGATCGAGGCGCTGCGCGCCCGGCTCTCCGAGGTGCTCGCCGACGTCCGCCGCGCGGTCGAGGGCTGGCGGCCGATGACCGAGCGCCTGCGCGCGACGATCGCCGAGCTGGAGACCCATCCGCCCGACCTCCCCGCCGACCGGCGCCGCGAGGGGCTCGAGTTCCTGCGCTGGCTCGAGGAGCACTTCACGTTCCTCGGCTACCGCGAGTACGCGCTGGTCGAGGAGGGGGGCGAGACCTTCCTCCGCCTCGACCCCGAAAGCGGCCTCGGCGTGCTCTCCGAGGTCGGCGAGGCCTCGATCGAGCGCAGCAAGCGTCCGCTCCTCCCCGCCGCCGCCGCCAACGCCCGCCGCCGCGAGCCGCTCTTCATCACCAAGACCTACGACGTGTCGAACGTCCACCGCCCGGTGCATATGGACTACATCGGGGTGCGCGTCTTCGGCGCCGGCGGCGAGGTGGTCGGCGAGCGGCGCTTCATCGGCCTCTTCACCGCCGCGGTCTACGACGACTCGATCCCCCACATCCCGCTCCTGCGCGAGAAGGTGGCGCGGGTCACCGCGCGCGCCGGCTTCGACCCCACCGGCCACAACGCGCGCTCGCTCGGCCACGTCTTCGAGTCGCTGCCGCGCGACGAGCTGTTCCAGGTCACCGACGACGAGCTGCTCGAGCTGGCGCTCGGCGTGATGCGCCTCCAGGAGCGCCAGCGGCTCGCGCTCTTCGTGCGCCAGGACCCGTTCGAGCGCTTCGTCTCGTGCCTGGTCTACGTCCCGCGCGAGAGCTTCAACACCCGCCTGCGCCGGCGCATGGAGGAGATCCTCGCCGCCGCCTTCGACGGCCCGGTGCGCGCGTTCGACGTCCGCATCGGCGACTCGCCGCTCGCGCGCACCCATTTCGTGCTGCGCACCCGCCCGGGCGCGGTGCCGGCGTTCGACCCGCAGGAGATCGAGGGCCGGCTCGCCGAAGCCGCCCGCTCGTGGGGCGACCGCCTGCGCGAGGAGCTGATCAAGGCCCACGGCGAGGGCGAGGGGCTCGAGCTGTTCGCGCGCTACGAGACCGGCTCGGCCGCCGCCTACCGCGAGCACTTCGAGCCGCGAGTGGCGGTCGACGACATCCGGCACGTCGAGGAGCTGGCGGCCACCGGCGAGCTGCAGATGCGCCTCTACCGCCCGGCCGGCGCGCCGCCCGAGCGGGTCAACTTCAAGGTCTATTCCTCCGAGCTGCGCCTCCTCTCCGACGTCCTGCCGATGCTCGAGAACATGGGCCTCGACGTCATCTCCGAGGTGCCCTACGAGGTGCGCGCCAAGGACCGCGGAACCTCGTACTGGCTGCTCGATTTCGAGCTGGTCACCGCCGACCGCCGGCCGGTCGACCTCGGGGCGACCTACGGCCGCTTCCAGGACGCGTTCGCCCGGGTGTGGAACGGCGAGGTCGAGGACGACGGCTTCAACCGCCTGGTGCTCGCCGCCGGGCTGACCTGGCGGGAGGCGGTCGTGCTGCGCGCCTACGCCCGCTACCTGCGCCAGATCGGGATCGCGTTCAGCCAGGCCTACCTCGAGGACACGCTGGCGCGCAACCCGGAGCCGGCGCGCCTGCTCTACGAGCTGTTCGCGGCCCGCTTCGACCCCGAAACGCGCGCCGAGGCGCCGGCGCGGATCGCGGCGCTCCAGGCGCGGGTGCGCGCGGCGCTCGCCGCGGTCCGGAGCCTCGACGAGGACCGCATCCTGCGCCGCTACTTGAACCTGATCCACTGCACGCTGCGCACCAACTACTTCCAGCGCGGGGAACAGCGCGACGAACACGGCGCGCCCAAGCCCTACCTCGCGATCAAGCTCGACTCGCGCCACGTCGAGAAGCTCCCCGACCCGCGGCCGGCCTTCGAGGTCTGGATCTACTCGCCCCGGGTCGAGGCCGTGCACCTCCGGGGCGGCAAGGTCGCGCGCGGCGGCATCCGCTGGTCGGACCGGCCGGAGGACTTCCGCACCGAGGTGCTCGGGCTGATGAAGGCGCAGATGGTCAAGAACGCGGTGATCGTGCCGGTCGGCGCCAAGGGCGGCTTCATCGTCAAGCGGCCGCCGGCCGGGCGCGAAGAGCGCCAGGCCGAGGGCGTCGCCTGCTACCGGACCATGATGCGCGCCCTGCTCGACCTGACCGACAACCTGGTCGCCGGCGAGATCGTGCCGCCGCCGCGGGTGGTGCGCCACGACGACGACGATCCCTATCTGGTGGTCGCCGCCGACAAGGGCACCGCGACCTTCAGCGACCTCGCCAACGGGGTCGCCGCCGAGTATTCCTTCTGGCTCGGCGACGCCTTCGCGTCCGGCGGCTCGGCGGGCTACGACCACAAGGCGATGGGGATCACCGCGCGCGGCGCCTGGGAGTCGGTCAAGCGCCACTTCCGGGAGCTCGGTCGCGACGTCCAGAGCCAGCCGTTCACCGCGGTCGGCGTCGGCGACATGTCGGGCGACGTGTTCGGCAACGGCATGCTGCTCTCGCCGCACGCCCTTCTCGTCGGGGCGTTCAACCACCTGCACGTCTTCGTCGACCCCGACCCCGACCCGGCGCGGAGCCTCGCCGAGCGCAGGCGGCTGTTCGACCGCCGGGGGGGCTGGAACGAGGTCGACCCGGCGGCGCTCTCGCCCGGCGGCGCGGTCTACGAGCGCGCGGCCAAGGAGGTCCGGCTCGCGCCCGAGGCGCGCAAGCGCTTCGGCCTCGAGGCCAAGACCGTGACCCCCGACGAGCTGATCCGGGCGCTCCTGAGCGCGCCGGTCGATCTCCTCTGGCTGGGCGGCATCGGCACCTTCGTCAAGGCGAGCGAGGAGAGCCACGCCGACGTCGGCGACCGCTTCAACGACGAGGTGCGAGTCGACGCCGCGGCGCTCCATTGCGCGGTCGTCGGCGAGGGCGCGAACCTCGGCTTCACCCAGCGCGCGCGCATCGAGTACGCGCTCGCCGGCGGCCGCATCAACACCGACGCGATCGACAACTCGGCCGGGGTCGACACCTCCGACCACGAGGTCAACATCAAGATCGCGCTCGCGCGCGCGGTCGACCGCGGGGCGGTCGACGCCGAGGAGCGCAATCGCCTGCTCGCCGCGATGACCGACGAGGTCGCCGAGCTGGTCCTGCGCGACAACTACCTCCAGACCCAGGCGATCTCGATCGCCGAGTCGCAGGGGGCGGCGGCGCTCGACAAGCAGGGGCGGATGATGCGCGAGCTCGAGCGCGCCGGCCGCCTCGACCGCCGGCTCGAGAAGCTCCCCGACGACGAGGATCTCGCCGAGCGGCAGGCCGCGGAGCGCGGGCTGACCCGCCCCGAGATCGCGGTGCTGCTCGCCCACGGCAAGCTCTGGCTCTACGACCGGCTCCTCGCCTCCTCGCTCCCCGACGACATCGAGCGCCGCGACGACCTGCTGCTCTACTTCCCCGAGCCGCTGCGCGAGCGCTTCGGCGAGGACCTCGAGGGCCACCGCCTGCGGCGCGAGATCATCGCCACCCACGTCGCCAACAGCATGGTCAACCGGGTGGGCCCGACCTTCGCCTCGCGGCTGGGGGGGGAGACCGGGGCGACGCCGGCGCAGATCGCGCGCGCCTACACGATCGCCCGCGACGCCTTCGACCTGCGCCGGGTGTGGGCCGAGATCGAAACGCTCGACAACCGGGTCGACGCCGGGCTGCAGATCCACCTCCACCGCGAGGTCGGGCGGCTGGTCGAGCGCGCCACGCGGTGGTTCCTGCGCCACGAGGCGGCGGGGATGGGCACCACCGCGCGCGTCGAGGAGTTCCGGCCCGGCGCGCGCGCGGTGTGGCGGGCGCTCGGCCGGGTGCTGCCCGCGGCCGAGCGCGCGGCGCTCGCCGAGCGCCTCGCCGGCTACCGCGAGCGCGGCGTGCCCGAGGACCTCGCGCGCTGGGTCGCCGGCGTCGATCTGCTCGCCGCGGTGCCCGACATCGTCGC
>CAZNIX010000031.1:8491-20364 GCA_964573125.1 uncultured Thermoanaerobaculia bacterium | reverse complement strand
GGGGGTGTTCCACCCCCCACCGACGGCAACGTGAGACTCGGCTAGGGAGTGCCGCCCCGCACCGCCCGCGCCCGCAACGTGGAGGACTTGAAGGACGGGGAGACGCTGCCGTACTGGTCGACGTACCACGCCGTGAAGCCCGTGCTCGCCTGGGTGGTCGAGGTCCAGTAGGCGGACGGGAAGGTGCAGCTCCCGGTGAGCACGGTGGCGCCGGGCACGCAACCGTCGTGAAACGCGCTCGACACCGCCCATGGGTGCTGGAAGTCCACGATGGAGACCAGCTCGCGCGCGTTCGGAATGCGCCAGTCGCCGTAGCCCGCGAACGCTTCCGCGTTGACCTTGTCCAGCCAGTCCCAGATCGTCTCCTGGACGCCGTTGCCGGACCACCAGTAGAAGTGGTCCTTGTCGTGCCGGCCGTTGTCGTCGCTCTTCTTTTCCCAGGTCAGACCGGTGTTGTCGTCGGTGATGGTGCCGTCGCCGTTGTCGGTGAAGCTCAAGGGCGCGCCCGCCTGCACCGTGCCGTCGTCCCGCACGGGAACGGCGCCGGGAATGCCGTCGTTCTTGTCCGCGGTGTAGGCCGTGGTCTGGCCGGTGGCCGGGAAGGCTCCGAGACCTGACCCACCGCCCCGCACCGCCCGCACCCGCAGCGCCGTGGCCTTGCCGTAGGGGTACAGCAGGCCCTCGTAGAAGCTCACGCCCCACACCATGCTCGTGCTGCGCGCCCAGGTGGTCGACGAGGCATAGATGGAGACCGCGGTGCAGCTCCCGGTCAGCACGTCGGCGCCTGCCACGCAGCCCTGGTGGAACACGTCCGAGGTCATCGGCGGGCTGTGCTGGAAGTCCACCAGGCTCTGGAGCTCCTTGGCGTTCGGCAGCCGCCAGTCGTCGTAGCCCGCGAAGCCGGTGCCGCCTTCCGCGTTGACATCGTCCAGCCAGTCCCAGACCGTCTCCTGGACGCCGTTGCCGGACCAGACGTAGCCGTTGTCCTTGTCGTGCGGCCCGCCGTCGTCGCTCTTCTTCTCCCAGGTGAGGCCCGTGCGGCGGTCGGTGATCGTGCCGTCGCCGTTGTCGGAGTAGCTCAGGCTGGCACCCGCCTGAACCGTGCCGTCGTCGGGCACCGCGACCGCTGCTGCGATGCCGTCGTTCTTGTTCGCGGTGTAGGCCGTGGTCTGCCCGGTGACCGGGAGCTCCACGGCGCCGGCCGGTCCCATCCACCCCCAGCCCAGAACCAAGGCCAGGGCCGCGGGGACGGTCGTTGAAAGACACTGAAGTCCTCTGCGTTCCATCGTCGTTCTCCTCTCCACAGTTGTCGTCTTCGGCGCGCACGCTGGGGAACCTTCATTCGAGCGCGTTGCGGCGCCGCCGATCGGTTGTTCTGCGCCGCGCCCGCGAGCGGTGCACGGCGTTCGGACAGCCCGGTATAAGGAATTCGCGGAGAAAAGACGACAGGCGGGCGAACGCGAAGCGGCCCTCTTACTCCGGCAAGCGGTACGGCGGCGCCTTCTCGGGCCGGCCCCAGGCCTCGTAGAGCGTGACGAGGCGGTCGAGATTGGCGCGCGCCTCGCGAGGCTCGAGATCACCCTCTTCGGGAGCGAGGCCGCCGTCCGGGAGGATCGGTCGAGGCTGCGCCGGTTTCGCCTCGGCCGCTGGCTCGAGGGGATGGGAGTTCGCCGCGGCCCGGCCGGGTGACGGTCACCGAGGTGCTGGTCTGCGATCCCGCGTCGGGTGTAGGCTCTCGGCCTGATGGGAATCGACGACGCGAAGGCGATCATCAAGGCCGCCAAGAGGGGCGACGCGGAGACCGTGCGGCGGCTCCTGAAGGAGGACCCGTCGCTCATGGCCGCTCGCGACAAGGACGGCTCCACGCCCCTGCACTGCGCGGCCTGGAACGGCCGTGAGGAAGTGGCGGCGATCCTGCTGGACGCGGGCGCCGAGGTGAACGATCACAACCAGAACGGCCACTGGGGCACGACGCCCCTCCACGCGGCCGCGCATGGAAACCAGAAACAGGTCGCGGCGCTGCTCATCGCGCGCGGCGCCGACCTCCAGGCGCGCAACCTCAACGGGAGGACGCCGCTGGAAGAGACCGGCGTGCACAGCGCCAAGGCGGTCGCGAGGCTCTTGACGGAAGCGGCCCCGCGATGAGCGGCATCGCGGGGCCGCGATCGTCCGTGGGGGCCCAGGACGCTTTCTGCGGTGGCTTCACGGGCGTCAGTCCGCCTTCAGATGCCGCGCCAGGAACTCCACGGTCCGGGACCACGCCAGCTTCGCCGCCGCCTCGTCGTAGCGCGGCGTCGTGTCGTTGTGGAAGCCGTGGTTGGCGCCGGCGTAGACGTGGGCGGCGTACTCCTTGCCGGCCTTCTCGAGGGCCTCTTCGTAGGCCGGCCAGCCGGCGTTGACGCGCTCGTCGAGCTCGGCGAAGTGGAGGAGCAGGGGAGCGCGGATCTTCTCGACCTCGTCGACCGCCGGCTGGCCGCCGTAGAAGGGCACGGCCGCCGCGAGGTCGGGGACGCGCACCGCCATCTGGTTGGCCATCGCGCCGCCGAAGCAGAAGCCGATGCAGGCGACGCGGCCGGTGCAGGCGTCGTGCTTCTGCAGCCAGCGGATGGCGGCGATGAAGTCCTGCTCCATCTGGTCGCGATCGCGCTTGCCCTGGAGGGCGCGTCCGTCGTCGTCGTTGCCGGGGTAGCCGCCGAGGGGGAAGAGCGCGTCGGGGGCCAGGGTGAGATAGCCCTCGACGGCGGTGCGGCGGGCGACGTCGGCGATGTGCGGGTTGAGCCCGCGATTCTCGTGGATGACGACCACTCCGGGCAGCTTGCCCGCGGCTCCGGCCGGGCGCACCAGGTAGCCGCCCATGGTGCCGGCGCCCTGCGGGGACGGATACTCGATGCGCTCGCCGGTCACGCGGGCATCGTCCTCGCGGACCTGCTGCGCCTCGGCGTAGCGGGGCAGGACGCTCTCGACGACGGCGGCGACGGTCAGGCCGCCGACCGCGAACCGGGCCGCCCGGTCGAAGAACTCGCGCCGGCTGATCGAGCCGTGGGCGTAGCGGTCGTAGAGATCCAGGAGCTCCTGGGTGACAGGCGGGCGATCGGGCATGGCGGGCCTCCTCGTGTGTCGGGTTTCCTGGCGATGGTATCGCCTCACCGGTCGGCGCCGCCCGCGCCGCCCCGGCCCGCCCGCCTCCGTCGGTCCCCCCGTTGACGAGCGGCCGAGCCGGCTGCGCCGGCGATGCCCTCGGCGCTCCCGCCTCCGGCCGCGCACCGGCTTGAGGTCGAGGATCGGGCCGTCAGGTAGTAAGTGCCGCAATGAGCTCGAATGTCCGGTTCCGCCGGCCGACGTCGCCATCAGTTTCAGATGGACGAGGCGGCTGGACCGGGGATCGGTCCGGCCCGAATGCACGAGCCGCTTCAGTTCCGGCTCGAGTAGGGCGTCGCGTCCACGGAGAGCTCGGTGGAAACGAGAGCGGAGCAGGATCGCCCATGGAAGACGGCCGGCGCCCAGCCGGCCCTCTTGCCGGTGGCGGGGCTGCTGCTGCTGGCGGCGACCGGCTGCGGTATGCGGTTCCTCAGACTGCTGGATCCGCTCGCCGAGCCGCCGCCGGACGAGATCACGGTCGTCAACACCTTCGGCCAGCTCACCACCCTTGGCGCCGACCGCGTGCCGGCCCACTACCTCACCATCGATTTCGACCCGGACGGGTTGCCGATTCCCGCTCCGGCCAGCGGCACGATCTCCTACGTCGCCGAGCTCAACGGTCTGACCTCCTGCTTGCGGCTGCAGCCTCGGGTCAGCTCGAACCTGGACGACGAGCTGGCCGCCGAGCTGAAGCTCCTGGACCCCGAGCTGCCGGCCCCCGGCCGGCTCTACCTCGCGCTGTGCAACCTCGAGAACGGCGCCGGCGAGCTGCGCGGCGCCGTGGGGACGCTGTTTCAGGACGCTTTCACCCGGGCCGGGAAGGAGGACGACCCGCTGGCGGCGGCGGATCAGTTCCTCGCGGCCGATCCCGCCCGCCCCTACCAGTTCGTCGACGTGTGGCAGGGCGACGAGAACCACGCCGACTCCACGCTGGGCGTCGCCGCCGGTGGCGTGCTGCAGGTCGCCGCCTACACCGCCGGCGGCATCCTCGACCGCACCGAGGAGCCGTACGAGCGCACGTTCTTCAACCCGGCACCGTTCCTCGCCCCCTACCTGCGCGACACCGCGATCGGCGCCGCCTTCGACGCCCAGCGCCCGGCGATCGCCGCGGTCGCGATCGACGACGGCTCGGGCGGCGTCGAGCTCGCGAGCGCCGCGGGCTCGCCGCCGACCGCGCCTTCGACGGCGGTCGGGTTTCGCTTCCTCCTCGAGCCGGGGCAGGTCCCCCCCGCCGCCACCGGCCCGATCGTGCCCTACGAGGTCCGCTACGAGCTCAACCTGGTGACGCGAAACGGGAGCGACGTGACCGGTAGCACGCTCAAGTCGCACGGCATCGGTCGGCTCAACGAGCTGCAGACCCACGTCGGGCCGGCCCCCGACGACTACGTCGCACCGGCGGTGGCGGACCGGCTCTACGCCGCCGATGGCGAGCACCCCGAGACCTACTGGATGTACCTGGCGCTCGACCCGAGTTCGCCGGCGCCGGCCGAGCCTTCGAGCCAGAACCTGACCCTCTCGACGTTCCAGCGCGAGATCGACCTGGGCGCCGAGGACGGCGGCCGCGTCTTTCCGGCCGGCGAGTACGAGCTCGTGCTCACGATCCAGGAGCCCTTCGCCGCGACCGCGGACGAGTTCAGGGGCTACTTCCACCTCGGGGAAGCGACTCTGGTGGCGAACGTCACCGGCGAGACCAGCCGCTATCTCGACCACGACGACGTGACGCCGGCGACCGAGTGGGCGATCGGCTACGAGATCAGCGGCACCGGCAGCTTCGATCGCGTCCACTGGACGGTGCGGCGCAAGTCGGACGGCACGCCGATCGAAAGCGCCACCGTGATGAGCGGCGCCCGCAGCGGCACCGTCGTCTGGCTCCCGGCCGAAGACGGCAGCCCACCTCCCCCCGACCGCTACGAGATCGAGCTCGAGGTCCTCGACGGCGCGGACTCGAAGGGAACCAGCGCGCCCTTCGGCCTGACCCTCTACCGGATGTCGATCACCCCGGCCAGCGGCGCGGTGGCGCGCGGCGCCCCGGGCCTCCACGTGCCGGTCAACGGCGACGACGACGACGCCGACGGGACCGCCGATTCCGACCCGGGCGCGGGCTTCGACGGCGACGACGACCTGGTCGAGGTGACGGTGGGCCTGGAGCCGGCGATCGCGGGCGCGTTCGAGATCTCGAGCGTGGGGGCGCCGGCATCGATCAAGGCCTGGACCAGCCGCGACAAGGCTCAGGCGTGGCCGCTGCCGCGCACGATCGATCCGTCGGCCGAGGCGCCTCCCTACACGATCTTCCTGGAGGGAGCGACGAGCGGTGCGCTCGAGCTCCTTCTCCGGCACGAGACGGCCGACGGTACGGTGCTCGCCTCCGCGCCCTACGCCGTCACCGTCTTCTCGGTCGAGGCGCTCGAAGACTCGGATGGAGATCGCCGGATCACCGCGGCCGACGACGCGGTCGACCACGTTCGGATCGGTCTCTGGGACCACGCGTTCGAGCCCGTGGCGGATCCCTTCACGCCTCCGGCCCTCCTCAACGGGCAGAGCGAGGACGAGAACTTCGTCGGCAGCGACAGCCGAAGGTTCTACTTCCGGGTCCGGGACGTCTCGGCCACGCCCGGCGCGATCGCGGTGGGGAACTTCGAGTGGTTCACGATCAAGGCGAACGGCGACCACGACGACTACCCTCCCACCCACAGGACCTTGACGCTGACGGAGAGCGGGGCAGGTACCGAGGAGTACGCCTCGGTCGCGGTCATGCTGGTGCCCGACGCGGTGGATCGCAACCAGCCCACCCATCCCGGCTTGCCCGCGGGAACCCCCGCCGCCTACGACCGGCACGACCACCGGACCCGGGAAGCGAGCGAGGTCGACGACCTGGTGGTGGCGCGCTACCGGCCGGCGGGCGCCGCCGGCCCCGCGTTCGACTTCCGATGGCCGGTGTTCGATCGAGACCCGGACGACCGGCGCAACCTCGTCATCGAGGTCTTCAACTTCTCGGGCGGCAGCACGGGAGTCGAGGCGATTCCCGAGACGACGATCGCCGCGGCGATCGAGAGCATCGAGGACCGCTTCCTGGTGGCCGGGCTCCGAGCCAACGTCACCCATGACGCCGCCACACACCTGATCGATCTGGGTGCCAGCCCGGTGAACTTGAACAGCGTCGCCGATGCTCCGACCGCCAACGTGCCGTTCGGGTCGCTCGAGCCCAGCGGCGACGAGCTGGTCCTGATCGACGCGGTACGGAGGGTCTCGCCCGCAGTCCCGGAGAACGCCAACACGATCTACCTCCTCTTCATCGGGCGGTTCGCCGACACCGGGCTCAACGGTGAGGCGTTCGCCGACGGAGTGACCCAGGCGGGCTCCCCGGGCAGGAACTTCGCGTTCGTCGCCGGCCGGGAGTCGAACTTCGACCTCGTACCGGCGCACGAGATCGGGCACTTCCTGACCAACGGGACGATGACCGAGGACGAGGCGACCGGCCAGGTCCCGGGCTGGGCCGCGGGCAGCCACTACGGCGGGGATCAAGAGGGCCAGAACCTGATGTTCCAAAGCCTGCTGCTCAACCCCCACGAGGTCTACGGGCCACGGCGGCTCTGGGACGACGTCGACCAGCACGTGGTGCAACAGATCACGCGCGCTCGCAGCACGCGGTTCGCCCAGCCGTGAGGATCGACGTGCGCCACGCGAGTCTCTTCTGGCTCCTCCTCCTCGGCCTCGGCTGGCCGGCTCCCGGTGTCCTCGGGGCCGATCCCTACTACCCGCCGCTCGACGCCCACGTCGACACCTCGGCCTTCCCCCAGGACCTGGTGACCGCCGACGGCGACTCCTTCTGGGAGCAGGTGCGGGTGAAGAGCATGGGCTACGAGGAGATCTCGCTGCCGGACGGCACCGACGTGGGGGCGACGCTCGCGCTCGAGCTGGTGGTGGAGCAGGGGCTGGAGTTCGGTCTCCCCGGCCTCGACGACGTGTTCACCCTCGAGCTCGGAGCGGGCGACTACGAGGCGGTGGTCACCGCACGCGAGGCGGAGTCGGCGGTGCCGGAGGAGAACTACCCCTTCATCGCGACCCTCGCGGCCACCGGCATGACCTTCAGGCTGCTCCTCGACAACGACTTCATCCGGCCGCTCGACCCCACCACCCTGGAGCCGCTGAGCGACCCGACGGCGCGCGCGGCGGTCGAGCTGGCGAGCGACGCCGAGCTGGTGGTGCGGACCGACTGGGACGGCGCGCTGTCGATCGAGTTCGAGGGCGCCGCCGGTCCGCCGCTGTTCCACCTCAGCCACCCGGTGATGCTCGGCGCGTCGGGCGTGGTGCTGGAGGTCGACGGCCTCAGCCTGGATCTGAGCGAGCTCGGGCCCGCCGCCGATCCCGACCCGGCCTGGCGCGGGGTGCGGATCGACGCCTTCACGGTGCGGTTCACCAACGGCCTGGAGGTCCCGGACGCCGAGGTCGCCTCCGGCGCCACCACCAGCGCCGCCTGGCCGGGCGTCGACTTCACCGGCTTCGAGATCGGCACCGGTGGCTTCAGCGGTCGCATGTGCGGCACCGGGCTGGGCCTGGCGCTGCCCGACCCCGGGCTCTTCGGGCTCGATTTCGAGGTCGACGAGCTCTGCCTCGAGTTCGCCCGCAACGCGCTGAGCGCTTCCCGGATCGTCGGCACCGCCACCGACTTCCCGTTCTTCGAGAGCGACGTCCAGCTCAGCCTGGCGCTCGACCTGGACGGCAGCTTCGCCGTCGGCCTGGCCGATCCCGACCCCGGCGACGGCGAGGACCGGATCGTCTGGACGGTCACGGACGTCCTGAACTTCTACGTCGACGCCATCTCCTTCGAAATGCGTGAAGAGGTGTTCCTGGTCAGCGTCAGCGGCGACCTGGAGCCGCTCTTCCTCTCCGGCGCCGACGGCATGCAAGCGGTCGAGGCCGACGGCTCGCCCACCTCGGGCGACGGCGCGCTGATCCCGATCGACGGGCTCACCATCACCTCGGCGGGCGACGTCGCGATCGACGGCGGCTGGATCGTCCTGCCCCAGAAGCGCTACATCGATTTCAAGAGCTTCAAGATCACCCTGTCGCAGATCGGCTTCGGGGCCAACCAGGACACCACCGGCCAGAGCTGGTTCGGCTTCACCGGCGGCGTCGAGCTGGTGAGCGGGCTGGACGCCGAGGCGGAGCTCAAGCGCCTGCAATTCCTGTGGCCGGCGACCGGCGGCGGCGCCGTCGACGTCAAGCTCGAAGGGATCCAGGTGGCCTACGAGCAGCCCGGCGTGCTGCGCTTCGAGGGCGCGGCCGACTGGTTCGAGACCGCCGGCGACGAGGGCGCGCCCGGCGCCGAAGGGTTCGCCGGCAAGATGGACATCGGGCTGCCGGCGATCAATCTCGACGTCAACGGCCGGGTCGTGGTCGGTGCAGGCGACGAGACGCCCGGCGTCGCCGGCGGCGACTTCAAGTTCTTCTACATCGACCTCGAGACCCAGTTCCCGGCCGGGGTGCCGGTGTTCACCGGCATCTCGCTCTACGGTCTGTCCGGGCTCTTCGCCTACAACATGAGCCCCCAGATCGCCGCCTACACCTCGCCGGTCGACTGGTACAACGCCTACCGCACCGCCGACAACGTGATCGCGGCCGACGGCAGCAACCCGGCGACCTGGGCGGTGAAGGAGGGTGCCCTGGCTCTCGGCGCCGGGGTGATCCTGGGCACGGCCGACAACGGCTTCACCGTCAACGGCAAGGTGGCGCTGACCGTCGCCTTGCCGGGACCGACCGTGATCTTGAGCGGCCAGGCCAACGTCCTGAAGAACCGCTCCCGGCTCGCGGACACCGGCGACACCCCGGACTTCGTGGCGCTGGCGGTCTTCGACCCCGCGAGCGGCGTCTTCCTGATCAACATCGGGGTCTTCTACGACCTGATCGACGTGGTCGAGGTGAGCGGCGAGGCGGAGGCGTTCTTCGACCTCCAGGATCCCTCGAACTGGCACCTCTACCTCGGCCAGAAGGACCCCGAGGACCGGCGCATCACCGCCAGCGTCCTGGGCCTGGTCACCGCCTCGGGCTACTACATGATCGAGCCCGACGGCCTCGCGTTCGGCGCCAAGATGCAGTGGGGCGACTCGTGGAAGTTCGGGCCCCTCGAGGTGGTGCTGATGGCCTGGTTCGCCTATGACTCGAGCTTGAGCTGGCGGCCGATCCAGGTGTGGGGAAGCATCGACGTCGGCGGCGCGGTCGAGCTCTCGGCCTTCGGCATCGGGGTCGGGCTCTCGGCCTCGGCCACCCTCGAGCTCGAGACCCCCGAGCCCTACCGCATCGAGGGGAGCTTCAACGTCAAGCTCAACGCGCCGTGGCCGCTCGACGACCCGTCGGCGACGGTCAAGCTCAAGTGGGGGCCGAAGGGCCCCGAGCAGGAGCCGCTCGACGAGGTCCTGACCTCGATCACGCTCCACGGCCGCAAGGACGCGTGGGTGATCCGCCCCGAGCTGGTGGTCCTGAGCGACGATTCGTCCCCGGCCGCCCCGGACTCGACCGTCGGCGAGTCGGAGCTCTGCGCGCCGGGCGAGAGCATCCCCGCCGCCGGCTCGCTGGACGTCGACGTCTCGGCCGGCTGCGGCATCCCGATGGTGCCGCTCGACAGCTTCGTCAGCGCTCGTTTCGAGCGCAGCGTCAACGACCCCGAGGACCTCGGCTTCGGCAACGCCTACGACGCCATCGACTGCCGGCCGGATTGCGAGAACCGCCACGTCGACGTGGTCGACCAGAAGACCTTCCAGTACGACCTGACCGGCTACGAGCTGCTCTACGGCGCCAAGGAGTCCGGCTTCCCGGTCACCGTCGCCACGGCGCCCGCCGGCCTCTACGCGAGCTGGACCTCGATCCCCGCCACCGCCTCCGAGGAGATGCACAACAACCTCGATCTCCTGAGCAAGAACCCGTACCGCTACTACGAGAACGCCACCTACCTCGGCTACCCGGGCAACGAAGTCTCATGGACCGACTGGGCGGCCGGGCACTACGGTGGCAGCTACTGTCTGGAAGCGGTGCAGAGCCGGGACCAGCTCTGGTCGCTCTGGGAGCTGTACCTCTACGACGAGAAGCGCGGCGCCGTGCTGCCCGGGTTCATCGACGACAGTGGCAAGGACGACATCACCCTGCCCTGCCCGCTCGAGCTGAGCTGGATGGAGGAGGAGGACTTCATCCTGCCGCCCTACAGTGTCTTCCGCTTCGTCGCCGACGGCGAGGTGGCCGAGCCCGACGACTCCGACAGCTACCGCAAGTACCGCGACGCGGTCTACTTCCACACCGAGGGACCGCCCCTCGAGCTCGACCGCTACGTGGAGCACACGGTGCCCGAGTTCCCGCGCCGTCCGCACTACCGCGGACACGACGTGGCGCTTCGGTTCAACGAGAACTACCTGCGCAAGCTCTACGCCGATACCGAGGACCAGTTCTTCGAGCTGCAGGTGCTCGACGAGAGCGAGAACCCGGTCGGCGCGCCGGGCGGAACGCCCGCGACCGTCACCACCACCTGGTCGAAGACCGAGGATGCGCTGCTGAGCGCGACCGAAGCCGCCTGGGTGGAGGTCCTCGAGCTCCTCGGAGCGCTGTCCGCCGACGAGCTGCCGCAGGACGACCTGGTCACGGGCTCGCTCTCCGACGCCGCCGCGGTGCGTCCCGGTCAACGCCACGTCGTCCGCGCCTGGCTCGAGGACGAGCGGCTGGCGACCGACACCCGGCTCGACGACTCCGCCTGGCTCGCGGGTCAGAACCTGCGCTACGCGAGTCCCGATCAGCGCCGGGTGGTGCTGTACGAGTTCGAATTCACCGCTTCCCGCTATCCGAGCCTGACCGCCCTCTTCGAGAGCTACCGGGGCGCCTGGTTCGGGATCGATGTCGCCGCCGACCGCGCGGCGCTCGGCGACCTGGCGGCGCCGCTCGACGAGGACTTCGTAGGAACTTCCTCGACGCTCGGCAACGGCGACAGCGGTCCGCTCGGCGTCTTCCTCCGACACCTCCTGGCCCCGAGCGTCCCGGCCGACTTCGGCCGCGACACCTTCCTCGCCTACGCCGGCCGCGCGCCCGGCTACGCCGGCGACGCCTCCACGCTCTCGGAGTCGCAGATCGCCGCCATCGAGGAGAGCTGGACGGCGGCGCTCGAGGCCTTCGCCGAGGTCGACGCGCTGCTCGACCTCGAGCTCGGGCGCCAGCCGCTGCCCGAGGAGGTGGAGGTGTCGGTGCTCCAGGACGGCGGCGTCACCATCGGCTATCTCGTCGAGCTGCCCGAGGGCCTCGATCTGTCGCGGGTGGAGGTCGAGGCGGAAGCGCCCGGCGTCGGCGGCTACCGGCCCACGGTGGTGCCCGACGCCGACGGCTCGCGACTGTTCGTCTTCCGGCGCGCCGGCGGATCGGTGGCGACCCTCGGCGACGGCGACCACGCCCTGATCTTCACGTTCCACGGCGACCTCGGGGCGCGAAACCCGCGGGTGACCCAGGGGGGCGTCGCGGTGGCCGAGACGGTGCGCCTGGAGCTCGCCGTTCCGGGCGGGCGTTTCGAGCCGGAGGCGGACCCGTGATCTTCTGCCACCTGCTCCTGGCGCTGGCGCTGGCGGCGCTGTTCCTGTTGCTGGCGCCGCTCCTCATCGACCTCGAGGAACTTCCATCGGGTCCCGGCGAAGCCCTCGATGGCCCCCTCCACGGACAGGGCTAACACCCGCTCCTTCACGTCAGTCACCTCCTTCCACACTGACGAA
>CAZNIX010000031.1:0-8481 GCA_964573125.1 uncultured Thermoanaerobaculia bacterium | reverse complement strand
TGTTGCTGGCGCCGCTCCTCCTCGACCGCTGGATCGGCTACCTCCGGGAGCGCTGGCGGCACCTCTGCGAGCAGCGCTGCCGGTGGTGGATCGGGCTCGCCTTCCTCGCCGGCCTGGTGCTCGGCGGCCTGGTCTTCTGCTGCCGCGGGGAGCTCGCGGACTGGTGGGCGGAAGGGTGGTGCCGGCGCGGCCTGCTGCTGGGGTTCCTGGCTCTGTTCTGGCTGCTGTTCCGGCTTCTCGAGTGGCTGGGCCGCTGCGGCCTCGAGTCGCTGCCGGGGATCCGGCTCGGCGCCTTCGTCCTGCCGCTCTACTGGCTGTTGCTCGTGCTCATGCTGCTGCTGGCGGCGCTGATCTGGTGGTGCTGCCGGGAGGCGCTCGCGGCCGCCGGCGTCGGCTGGACGACGTGCCACACGCTGCTGCTCGTTTTCGTCCTCCTGCTGGCCCTGACCGTCCTCCTCCGGTATCTCGCCGAGGCGATCTGCGGCGAGGCCGGGGACTGCCATCGCGCCGGCCGGTGGGCCTGGGCGGTGCTGATCTGGCTGGTGCTGCTCGGGGTCCTGATCGGTTTCTGCTGCGGCGACTTGGTGGAGGAGGACTACGACCTGGCGATGGTGGGGATCTGGTGGGAGGGCGGCTACGAGGGCGAGGCGGGAGCCCACCTGCGGTGGAGCTTCCGGCACGGGCTGCCGTTCCCCGAGCAGGGCTTCGACCTCGAGCGCCGCGAGTCGGCCGGCGGTAGCTGGGAGGTGCTCAACGGCGAGCGCATCGTCCCGGTCCGCGAGTGGGGGACCCCGGGGAGCGAGACCGGCGAGATGTGGATCGCCGAGGGGATCGAGCGACTGCACCCGGACTCGTGGGAGCGGTTCGAGGGCCAGCCTTTCGAGGAGCTGGTCGACACCCTGGCACGCGACCCCTACGCCGAGCTCTTCTATGTCGAGGAGCCCGATCCGCCGGCGGCCGTGATGCCCTCGAACCCGTACCCGGACGACGCGTCGCGCCAGGCCTTCCTCGACGACTACTACGCCCCGGTGCCGACACCGCCGGCGCTCGGCACCTGGTCGATGGAGCCGATGACCACGATCGAGATCACCGCGCTGTTCCCCGAGGTGGCGCGGCTGGTCGGCCTCTACTATCTCGACCGGGAGGCCGACCCCGAGGTCGAGTACGACTACCGCATCGTCGGCTACTGGGACGACGCCACCCGCCGCTACACGGTGCGCGAGCTGAGCCGCGCCAACACCGCGCCGCTCGATCAGCCGGCGTTCACCCGCGCCGACAGCCCGGTCGATCTCGGGACCGTGGGCGGCGCCACGCTCCGGGACGACCGGCAGGTGGCGCTGACCTGGACGCCGCCGACGGTGACCGACCCCGACGACCTGGCGGGGCCGATCGACGCCATCGACGCGGTGGTCTTCCACGTCGAGCACCAGCCGCTCGAGGCGCTCGACGGCGGAGCCTGCCCGGCCTCCACCCCCGCCGACGGCTTCGCTCCGATCAGACGCCTCGACGAGCTGGGAGAGCGCGTCGAGGCGGCGCCGGTGACGGTGATCGCCGAGGAGGAGCTGACGGCCGAGGGAGGGCCGACCGGCGACTTCCGCTGGCCCGAGTACTACTACCGTGACCTCGGGCGCGACTACGGCTGCCACGCCTACCGGCTCCTCGGCCGCGATCTCTTCGGCCGCCCGACGCCCTACTCGCCGCCACGGATCGTCTCGGTCGTCGACTCGAGCGGCCCGCCGCCGCCGACGTTGGTCACCGCCGGCTTCTACCAGCGCGCCGACGCCTCGCTGCCCGAGCAGGTGCGCGCCGCCCACTTCCCGGAGACCGGCGCCAACGAATTCGCGCTGGTGATCTCGTGGGTGTGGCCGGACGAGACCCAGGCGCTGGTGGACGACATCAAGGAGTACCGGCTCCACCTCCAGCACACCGGCTACGAGAGCTTCGTCGCCCCCGCCGATCCCTCGCCGGCCTGGCGCTCGGCCGCCGCCTGGGAGCTCGAGCTGCCGCGGAGCGTCGGCTTCGCCGACACCGGGACGATGCCGGACCGCTACGCGGAGACCCCCGATCCGGTGGCCGGGCGGTACTACGAGGTCGTGTTCACCGACGCCGACGTGACCCTGGCGGATCTGGGTCTCGACGCCGACGACGACACCCCGGTGGAGTACGCCTGGGTGGGGGTGTCGGCCGTGGACCACGACCCCTACAACAACCAGGGCCCGGTCTCCGCCCCGGTGCTCGTCCTGGGCCGCGACCTGGTGGCGCCCGATCCCCCCGACCCGCCGCCCGCGCTGGCGGGCCGGGTGCTGCCGGCCGACGAGTCGGGAAACCGATCGCTGCGCCTCGGCTGGCCCGGCGACGACCGCTACACCTACACGCTCTACCGGGTCGACGTGGGCGAGCTCACGATCGGCGGACCGTTCACGCCCGCCGACCTGGCCGCCTGTCCCGCCGTCCGCGAGCCGACCTGCGCCGAGGCGCCTGGAGGGGAGGCCGACGAGAGCTGCGCCGAGGAGATCGCCGCCTTCGAGATCCGCGCCACCCTGGTGGTCGATCCCGCGGCCTTCCGGCGGGTGTCGGCGCTGCCGCTCGAGTCCGGCGGCCTCGACGTCGATGCCACGGACACCGTGGACGGAACCGTCTCGCGTCGGTTCGTCTACGCCGCCACCGCGATCGACCCGGCGGGCAACGAGAGCGGCCTCTCCTGCCCGAGCGAAGTGATCCTGGTCGAGGACGGAGTGCCGCCGCGCACACCGGTGATCACCGCCGCGGCGGGCGAGGACGGCGCCGTGGCCGTGACCTGGGCGCTCAACCCCGATCCCGATCTCGCGCGCTACACGCTCTACCGCACCACCGAGCAGGGGCACACCCGGAGCCGCCGCAAGATGGTCGAGGTGGCGGCGGTCTGTCACGACGCCTCCTCGACCTCCTGCACGCCGGGCATCGCCGGCGGCTCGGGGTCCTACCGGACCGTGACCTGGCGCGACGAGAGCGCGGCCGCGGCGACCAGCTACCACTACCGCGTCGACGCCCTCGACCTGGCCGGCAACCGCTCGCCGCTGTCGGAGGTGGCCACCGCGAGGAGCTTCGACGCCACGCCTCCGGACCCGCCGCAGTGGGCGGTGACGCCGCTGACCCTCGGCACCGACGGTAGCGGCGACCCCGAGGTCACGCTGCGCTGGGAGGCGGTCGCCGACGACCCCGACCTCCGGATGCAGGTCCAGCGCCGGCGCGCCGGCACGTCCCTGTGGGTTGGACGGAGCGGCTGGCTGGCGGCCGGGACCGTGGAGTACGTCGAGGGCGGCCTCGCGCTCGGCGAGACCTACGAGTACCGGCTGCGCGCGATGGATCCGGCCGGGAACCGCGGCGGCTGGAGCCTCGTCCAGCCGCTCACAGTGGTGCCCTAGCGACGCTCTCGGGGGCGGCATCCCGCGGACCGGTTCGGCGATGTATTGCTCCATCGCCCGCCACGCGACATCGCGGGCAGCGGCGATCCTGACCGTGTGCTCGTCGAGCCCGTAGGCGGTCAGTAGCCGCGGTGCCCGTCGCGAGGGAAGGCCGACGAGGCGCTACACTCGGGTTCGGACGCGCCATGACCGACACCCTCGAACCCGGGAGCAACCGTGGACGACCTCCATCTGTTCGTGCGGGCCGACGTCGCGACGTCCGAAGGCGTGGAGCGGGTCTCGAGCGAGATGCTCGGGCGCTTCGGCGGCGTGGACATCCTGGTCCACAACGTCGGCGGCTCGTCCGCGCCCGCCTGAGGCGGCCGTCGCGAGGGCGTCGGTGAGCGATCCGGGCGGTGCCGCGGCCGACGCGGGCCGGAGGTCGACGGAGACCGACGACCCGCTCCAGGCGTCCGGTCGGCCACGCCGCGCGGCCCTCGCCGGCGGTCTGGCGTGGGTCGCGCTCGTCGACGCGGTCCTGTGGTGGATCTACTACCGGCCGGCTCCGAAGGAGCTGTTCCTCGACGAGTGGCAGTACGTGTGGACCGCGGGCGCGATCCAGGCCGGCGGGCCGGCGAGCACCTACCTGATCTGGCCTCCGGGCCAGGCGACGGTCGTCGCCTGGGCGATGCGGGCCCTGGGCGGGCTCGAGCCGGCGGTCCTCGCGATCCAACTCTGGCACACCGCGTTGCTCGGCCTCTCCGCCTGGCTCCTCGCCGACCTCGGGCGGCGGCTCACCGGCTCCCGCGCGGCCGGTGCGGCAGCCGGGCTCCTCCTGGTCGCCCACCCGAGCGTCCTCGCGTTCTCGCACTACCTGTTCGCCGAGGTTCCCCACCTCGCGCTGTGGCTCCTCGCGCTGTGGCTGCCGCTCCGCTGGCGGGAGGGCCGGGCGGGCCGGCTCGCGGCGGCGGGGCCGGCGCGGCCTGGGGCGCGGCGCTCCTGTTCAAGAGCCTCCTCGGCCCGGTCTGGCTGCTCTGGATCCCGATCCTCCGCCGGTCCGGACCGTTCCGCCCGGTCCGGGCCTGGCTGCCCGCGCTCGCGGTCGACCTCGCCCTCTTCCTCGGCGTCGGTTTCGCGGTCACCGTGCCCGCCCGCCTCGACAACCTCGAGCGCTTCGGCGAGGCGAAGGTCGCCGACGCCTCGGCCTTCACGCTGTGGATCGGCCTCACCGCCACCTGGCGCTCCGACGGCTGGCAGGACCGCAACGGCCTCGAGCTGCGCGCGTACCTCGACAGCTCCCCCTCGACCGCCGAGCGGCGGGAGATCTACGTCGCGCGCTCCCGCCGCCTGGTCGCCGAGCGCGGTCCGTGGGCGGTCGTCCGCGACAAGCTCGGCAGGCAGTACTTTCGGCTCCTGAGCGCCAAGACGAACCTGGTCACCCAGCTCCCCGGCGACCTCTGCCGCGGCCATCTCCCGACCTACCGCGACCCCCCGCCCTCCGCCGTCGCCTTCCTCACCCTCGCGAGCCACGGCGTCCAGCTCCTCACCCTCGCCGCCTTCGCCTTCGGCCTCGCCCTCTGGCGCCGCTGGCGGCACCCGCTCGCGCTCACCCTCGGCGGGCTCCTCGCCTACCAGCTCGCCGTCTACTTCGTCCTCCACGCCGAGTCCCGCTACGCGCTCCAGCTCTGGCCCATCCTCTGCGTCTTCGCCGGCTGGTTCCTCGCCGCCCTCGCCGCCCGCCGCGACCTCGGCGCGCCCGCCGCCACGGGCCTCGCCGCCACGGGCCGCCTCCGTTGGGCCCTCGGCGCGCTCCTCGCGCTCCTCCTCGCGTGGTTCGCCTTCGCCGGCCCGTACCTCGACCGGATGTGCTCGTGAGGCTACTCCGAGAACGGCTCGGCGAGGGGGACCTCGAGGCGGGGGGCCGACGTGTTCACGGTCCAGCGGCTCGTCAGTGCGCCCAAGCCCCGAAGTACTCCTCCCGCAGCCTGCCGATGAAGTCGTGCTCGGCCAGCCGGTAGTAGATCGTCTGGGCGTCGCGCCGGCTGTTGACCAACCCGTATGCCCTGAGCTTGGCCAGGTGCTGCGAGACCGCCGACACCGACACTCCCAGGAGCTCCGAAAGGTCGGAGACGCTCACCTCGTTCAAGGTCTCCAACAGGTACAGTAGCTTCAGGCGAGTCGAGTTCCCCGCCAGCTTCATCAGCTCCGCCGTCTCGTCGATCTGCGGAGCGTCCTTCACTTCCGCGCTTCCACTCTGGGTTCTCTTCGGCATCCTCTTCCTCCCTGCCCGTCTCCGGCCGACCGGTCAACGGTCGGCCACTGACCCGAGTGTAGCTCAGCTCACCGCTTTCTCCACGAGCGCGCCGATCTTCGCCTCTCCGGCGGCGGTCAACTCCTTCAGCGCGAAGGAGGTCGGCCAGATGGCCGCCGTGCTCGAGCGAGTCCTCGTCGGAGGAGAGGCGGCGCGGTGGACGACCGTCACGACGGCGCCTCGAGCCGGGTCGCCGCCCCCGCCGGCGACGATAGACTGACTCCCGGATGCCCCGGCCACGGGCGCGACGGCGCCCCTGCTCGCTCGCCGTGATCTCGCTCACCGCGCTCGCCGTCGGAGGCGTCGCGGCGTCGGCGTCGGCGGTCCCCGCGCCGGGCCCGCGCTTCGCCGGCCTCGAGCGCCTCTACTTCGAGCGGTTGGACGATCCCGGCGCCGCCGCCAGCAGCATCCGGCGGGGCGGGAGCGCCTCTCCCCTCGACGCGGAGCTGCGCCGCCTGCTGCCGGCGGCCCTGGGCGAGGCGGAGGCGCCGGCGGTCGCGGGGCGGGTGATCGAACCGGCGGAGGGGCCCATCGGGTTCGGCCTGGCGGTGCGGGACTGGCCGCTGCCGGCGGCGGTCGCCGGCGCCGGCGTCTTCCTGCGCCAGGTCATCGACGGCACCCACCCGCGGATCCACGAGCAGTTCTGGGCGCTCTACGCCGGCGGCCGCCGCACCGATCTGTGGTTCTTCTCGCCGACCCCGGACCGCACCGAAAGGAAGCTCGTGGCGCCGCTCCAGGTCGAGGAGGTCCGCCGGCCCGACGCGTCGAGCCTGGTGCTGCGGGCGTCCGGCGCGATGATCCGGCCGCAGGGCGCGGGCTGGCTGCAGGGCGTCGACCTGATCTTCGACCTCGAAGACGCCGAGCTGCGCTACCGCCACGCCGTGCGCCGCTACAGCTTCACCTACGGCTACGACCTCGGCGGCGGGAGCAGCGCGCTGGTGAGCGTCGAGATCCCCCGCCGGCGGGACGGCCGGACCGTCCTCGAGCAGCGCCTGACCTTCGACGTGCCGCCCGCGCTCGCCGGCGCCTGCGGCATCGACCCCGAGTACGAGTTCCCGTCCGGGAGCTTCGACGAGCTGACCGCGATCGCGACCTGCATCACCTCCTCGCCCGGGAGCGTCACCCGTTGGCGCGACGCCAACGAGCCGACGTTCATCGAGCGCGGCGGTCGCCCGGCGGTCGAGCCCCCGGCCTCGAAGGGCCTTCCCGAGGCGTCGCTCGACGCACCCTCGGGCGCGGCCGAGCTGTGCCGCGGCCACGTCACCGGCGCGCCCCTCCCCGGCGGCCGGCCGGGGCCGCACGTCACCTGGACGCTCTACACCAGCGCCGAGACCCGGCCCGCCCTGGCGGAGCGCTACCGCGACGCCCTGGGCGACGAAGGACACAGCGCGGACTCCGACTGCGACACGTGGAAGCGGCCGCCCGAGCGGCCCGAGCGGATCGTCGAGGTCTGCGAGCTGAACGCCGAGGGGCCGTGGGCCGACTGCCCGCCCCCGCCGGCGGGCGCGCGGAGCCGCATCCTCGTCTCGACGATGGCGCGCGCCGACTGAGCGCCCGAGAGCCGCGGTCCCCTGGTCTACGGCCAGGGCGCCGGCCGCTCACCGCCGCCGCCGCCGCTCGACGAGCGCGAAGACGGCGTGGATCGCCGAGACCAGGAGCCCGATGAGCCACGCGCTGAGGTACTCGAGATGCTCGCCGCGGCGGGCCAGCACGAGCACGCCGTAGAGCACGTTCGGCACCAAGAGCGTCGTGATGCACCAGGTCGAGAAGCGCACGAAGGCCGGCGCCTCGACCGCCGGCTCTCCGGGCGCCGGCCGGCGCCACCGCTTCTGGCGCGCCAGGCCGACGACCAGGAGCAGCGAGATCGCCGCCGCGGCCGCCGCCACCGTCCAGCCGCCGCCGGCGATCAGCCGGAACCCGTTGAGGACCCCGACCAGGGCCGGAAACACGACCAGCCACAGCATGACCGTCAGCAGCGCGAGCGCCCAGACCGGCGCCTCCTCGATCGGCGTGCCTCCGACACGGCGCATCGCGCGTCTCAAGCGCCGGCGTCCCTCCCGCGCGGACGCTAGCACGGGGCGGCGAGGGCGCAGGCGCCGCCGGGCGGGCGGCGCGCAGCGGCTCAGCCGATCCAGCTCCGCAGCCAGAGCCAGGCCAGCGCGAGCGCGAGCGTGGCCAGGGTCACCGGCACGCCGGTCCGGGCGTGGCGCCGCCAGCCGATCGCGATCCCGTGGCGGGACGCCGCGTCGGCGACGATCAGGTTCGCGATGCTGCCGACGATCAGGAGGTTGCCCGCCAGCGTGCTGGTCAGGGCGAGGAGCGGTCCGGCCAGCGGGTAGGCGCCCGGCGCGCTCGCGGCGAGCGGGACGAGCAGCATCACCGCGGGCACGTTCGATACGGTGTTGGAGAGCGCGACCGTGAGCGCGAACAGCCAGCCCGGGCGGCCGGGATCGATACCGGCGGCGCCGAGCGCGGCGACCGCGCGGCCGGTGACGCCGGTCGCCGCGAGCGCGTGGTTGACGATGAACAGCCCGCAGAACAAGACCAGGAGCTGCCAGTCGACCAGCCCGAGCATCCGCCGCGAGTGCAGCCGCCGGCTGCACAGGAGGAGGCCGGCGGCCGCGAGCGCCACCAGTTCGCGCGGGGCGCCGGTGGCGAGGAACGCGATGAGCAGCGCCGCGGTGACGAGGAGCCCCTTGGCGGTCTGCCAGCGGTCGAACTCCGCGGGTGACTCGGCGCCGGCGGTGGGCGCCGCCGCGCCCGGGGCCGGCGGGTCGCCCGCCGCGG
>CAZNIX010000030.1:20171-20467 GCA_964573125.1 uncultured Thermoanaerobaculia bacterium | reverse complement strand
CCGGAGGGGATGGTCGCGCCCGGCGGCCCGGCCGCCGGCGGCGCCGGCGGGCGGACGCCGATCCAGAGCGCCAGCGCCGCGGCGGCCGTCGCGGCGACCGCGCCGCCCAGCCCCCACGTCCACGCCCTCGGAGTGGGTCGCCGAGGCGCGGCGAGACCGGGCTCCGGCACCCCCGGGTCGAAGCGCCGGGCGCCGCGCTCGATCTCGGCGAGGGCGCGCCAGATGCGCGTGCACTCGGCGCACCCGAGCACGTGGTCGAGGAGAACGGTGTCCCGCGAGCGCTCGAGGATCTCCAG
>CAZNIX010000030.1:3443-20161 GCA_964573125.1 uncultured Thermoanaerobaculia bacterium | reverse complement strand
GAGCACGTGGTCGAGGAGCGACCGGCGCTCGCCGTCGCTCAGCTCCCCGAGAGCGAGCCGCTCCCACGCCTCCTCCGGCGGGTGTTCGCCCGCGGCGGTCTGCCAGTGCGCTCCCGGCACGAGCCGCGGCTCAGCCATCGACGCCTCGCGCGCGCAGGGCGCGCCGCAGGTCGGCCATGCCGCGGGCGATCAGGTTGCGCGCCCGGTTGTAGCTCCAGCCGTACATCGCCATGATCTCCGTCACCTCGAAACCGGCCAGATGCGCCCGCGCCGCCCGCCGCCGGTCGGCCGGCACGGTCGCGAGGGCCGCGCCGACCTGCTCGCGCAGCTCCCGCGACGCGAGCGCGCGCTCGGGTCCCGGCTCGCCCGGCGGCGGCAGCTCCGCCGCCGCCTCCCGGCTGCGCTCGGCGCGCTCCTCGCCGCGCAGGACGCGCACGGTCTCGCGCACCGCCGCCCGGTAGATATAAGAGGACGGGTAGCGGATGTCTTGCTCACCTGCGAGTTGCCGGTAGAGCTGGACCAGGACCCGCTGCTCGACGTCGTCGCCGATCCGCGCCGCCTCGGCGCCGCTCACCCGCGCGATCGCCGAGCGGATCAGGCGGGCGTACCGCCGGGCGAGCTCGGCCGAGCGCTCCGAAATCCCGAGCGGACCATCGCTCGCCTCGGCGTGGTCGCCGATCGTGGTCGCCTGCTCCATGTGGTCGCTCCCGGCTGCGCGGCCCATCCTAGACGACGCCGCCGCCCGCCGATGTCACGGCCGGCGAATAGCCCACTACCCGTTTCTGGTGCCTGTGGAGGCCGTTCGCTAGATTCCGTGGCATGGGCCTCGCCCTCCGCCGCCGCGATCGCCACCTCAACCTCACCGGCCGGCGCTCGACCGCCGAGGAGGCGCATTCGTGCGGGCTGGTCCTGCCGGCGCTCGAGCGCGCCGACCTCGGCGAGCTGATGGCGTTGCGCGACGCCGACGAGGGCATCGCCGCGTTCCTCGAAGAGCGCGCGCCGAGGTGGGAGGACGCCTGACCGGCGCCGTAGAATCCCGGCCTGGATGAACCCCTCCCTCTACGCCCGGCTCCTCGGTCCGGCCTGGCACGAGCTGGATGAGTCGCTCCGCCGCGGGCGCGGCGACGGCGCCGGGGCGCGCGGCGGGGGGGTGTTCCGGGTCGAGCGGGATCGCGGGCCCGCCGGCCGGCTGCTCGGGTGTCTCCTCCGGCTGCCGGAGGCGGCCGAGGCGGTGGCGGTGGAGCTGAGCGTCGCGCCGACCGCCCGGGGGGAGCGCTGGGAGCGCCGCTTCGGGAGCCGCCGCTTCACGACCACCGCGCGCGCCGCCGCGGGCGGCCTGCTCGCCGAGCGCTTCCGGATCTTCGAGTTCCGCTTCCGCCTGACCCCGTTGGGGAACGCCGCGTTGGAAACCCGCCAGGTGAAGGCCGGCCTCCGCCTCGGTCCCCTCTGGCTCCCCCTGCCGCGGGCGCTGGCGCCGCGGGTGTCGGGCCGGGAGGAGGCGGGCGGCGACGGCGCCGGCCCCCGGGTGCGCGTGCGCGTCGAGTGGCCGGGGGCGCGGAGGCTCCTCGAGTACGAGGGGCGGGTGGTCTTCGAGGAGGTTCGCGGATGACGGTCGCGCTCTGGCTGCTCGCCGTGCAGGGGGCGATCGGAGCGTTCGACACCCTCTACTACCACGAGTGGCGCGCGCGCGCCTGCCGGCCCGCGGGCGGCGGGCGGCGCCCGAGCTGGGGCTCCACGCCGGCCGCGACTTCCTCTACGGCGTCCTCTTCTGCAGCCTGCCGTTCGTCGCCTGGCAGGGGGCGTGGGCGCTCGCCCTCGCCGCGGTGCTGGTGGCCGAGATCGCGCTCACCCTCTGGGACTTCGTGGTCGAGATCGCGGTGCGCAAGGCGCTCGGCGACGTCTACGCCGGCGAGCGCGTCACCCACGCCGTGATGGGCATCCTCTACGGCGCGATGATCGCCTGCCTGCTGCCCCAGCTCCGCGCCTGGTGGGCGCTGCCCACCGGTCTGGTCGCGGCGCCGCCCGCGGTCCCGGACCTCCTCCCCTGGACGCTTCTGGCGATGGGGATCGGCGTCGTCCTCTCCGGCCTGCGCGACCTCTACGCCGCGCTCGAGCTCCCCGGCGGCGCCTGGCCCTGGCGGCGGGAGGCGGCCGGCGAGCGGCGCGTGTGACCACGGCCCTTCGCTTGCCACCGTTGTCGCCCCGGTCTCGCTGAGTTACACTACTAAGCGATGATCGACGCCCGTAAAGGAGAACGCATGGGAGCCTCGTGGATGCGGGTCGCCGCGTTGTGCGTCGGGCTCCTCCTGGTGGCGAGCGTGGCCTGGGCGGTGCAGGTCAAGGGGAGCGTGGTCAACCGGGACGGCGCCGCGATATCCGAATGCCGCGTCGGGTTCTCGGGGCCGGCGGACTACGTCGCGCTGACCAACTCGGAGGGCGCGTTCTACCTCGACAGCCCGAGCTACGGGAGCTACACGGTGACCGTTACCCAGGGCGACCGGAAGAAGACCTTCGACGACGTCCAGGTCAATCAGGACGGTCTGTCTCCCTCGACGCTGGTGGTCGACTGGTAGCGGCCGGCTCCCGGTCGTAACGTCCCTCGCACTGCGCGGCGCGGCGGCGCGCCCGCGCCTCCGATTCGGCCAGGTAGCGGACCCGCTGATCGGCGGTCAGGCACGCCGTGCTCGCGTTGGCGGCGTACTCGACCAGCGCCGACGAGCTGACCCGCCAGAGGCGCACGGTGCCGTCTTCGGCGCCGGAGGCGACGCGGGTAGGCCCGCCCCGATCGCCCGCCGGTCTCGGCGTGAAAGCGGCCGATCGCACCGGGTTGCCGTGCCGCAGGACCAGGCGCGAGATCCCCAGATTCGCGCTCCAGATCCTCGCCGTCCCGTCCTCGGACGCCGTCACCACCCACCGGCCGTCGGCGCTGAACGCGGCGTCGTAGACCCATCCCTCGTGGCGGAGCAGGATCGGTGCGGCCGTGCCGGGGGTGCTCCAGATCCGGGCCGTGCCGTCGGCCGAGGCGGTGACCACGCGGCCGCCGTCGAGGCTGAAGGCGGCGCTCAGGACCTGGTCGCCGTGCCCCTCGAGCACCGCGGCCTGCGTTGCCGCCGGCAGCTTCCAGATGCGGGCGGTGCGATCCCGCGACGCCGTGACCACGCGTCCGCCGTCGGCGCTGAAGGCGGCGCTCCAGACCCAGTCCGTATGACCGGTCAGCTCGGCCGCCGGGCCCGGCTCGCCGGCGTCCTCGAGCGCCCAGACGCGGGCGGCGCTGCGCTTGGTCGCCGTGACGACACGAGCGCCCGCCGCGTCGAACGCGGCGCCGAGGACGGCGGAGCGCTCCGGGAAGACCTGCATCCTGCCGGCGGCGAGGTCCCACAGGCGGAACGTGCTGTCCTCCGACGCCGTCAGCACGCGGGTTCCGGCGGGGTCGAACTCCGCGCTGCGTACCCAGTCGCCGTGGCCCCCGGCGCCGCCGAGGACGACCGGCTCGCTCGAGCGGTCGAGCGTCCAGATCCGGGCGCCGCCATCGCGGGACGCGCTGACCACCCGCTTCCCGTCGGCGCTGAACGCGACGCTTTCGACCCCCGCGGCGTGCCGGCCGAGGATCCTCGGCTCGCCCGGCTCGACGGGCCAGATCCGCGCGTCGCCATCGTCCGAGATGGTGACGATCTCGTTCCCGGAGTGATTGAAGTGCGCGGCGGTCACCGGCCCGGCGTGGCCGCCGAGGGTGGTCGGCGCGCC
This sequence comes from uncultured Thermoanaerobaculia bacterium, assembly GCA_964573125.1. Lineage (GTDB taxonomy): Bacteria > Acidobacteriota > Thermoanaerobaculia > Multivoradales > JBCCEF01 > CAVSQV01. The sequence goes on along the minus strand of CAZNIX010000030.1, from coordinate 16,417 downwards.
GGCGCTCTCGAGGCCGCCGTCCGCAGTCGAGCGCAGCGTCCAGACCTGGGCGGTGCGGTCGTCGAAGGAGGCGACCACTCCGAGTCCGTCGGGTGAGAACGACGCGTGCTTGGCCGACGCGCCGGGACGCGCGAGCACGATCGGCTCGCCGAGGCCGTCGCTGCGCCAGATCGGCACCGAGCCGTCACCGCTCGCGCCGATCACCCACCGGCCGTCGGGGCTGAAGGCGGCGCCGCGCAGGGCGGGGTTCTCCGTTTCGTCGCAGGGGCGCGCGAGGCAGAGGGCGGTACGGAAGCCGCCCGTCCGCGCGTCCCAGATCCGCGCCGTGCCGTCCCACGACGCGGTGACCATGGTCTCGCCGTCGGGGGCGAAGGCGACGCCGGACACCTGTCCCCGGTGTTTCCTCTCGGCCGGGCCGGCGACGGTCCGCGAGCGGTCGTCGAGGTCCCGGATCTCCACCCCGTAGTCGTCGTAGCCGGCGGCGATCCGCCGGCCGTCCGGACTGAACGCGAGCGACCGGATCGCGCTTCCCGGCTCGCGCCGCGCGAGCGCCCGCGGCCTTCCCGTCGCCGCCGGGTCGGTCGCCACGAGCGCCGCCGAGCCGTCGGCGAAGCCGGCGGCGAGAGTCCGGCCGTCGGCGCTGAACGCCACGGCGGTCAGCTCGGGGGCCGGATCGCCGCGCGCGGGCGAGTGGAGCAGGACGCCGCGTTCGGGCCGGCCGCGGCCGTCGCTGCGCCACCAGTCGAGCGCGCCGCCGGCCGCGACGGTCGCCACCCGCGCATCGTCGGCGCTGAACGCGACGCCGAGCGGTGCCTCGTCGGAGGCGCCCCGGAGCACCGCTTTCGGGATCGCCGCGCTCGCGACCTGCTGGGCGACCTCGAGTCCCCAGTCGAGGTCGACCGAATCCCCCAGCTCCGCGAGCAGCAGCGCCTGGACGAGTGGATCGCGCTCGCCGAGCACCGCGCGCAGGAGCGCCTGCTGCTCGGCCCTGACCCCCTGGACGTAGAAGTAGGCGAACGCCGCCACGGCGAGCGCGAGGACGCTCAGCGAGACCGCGACCCGCTGGCTCAGCCGCCGCCGCCGGCTGCGCTCGAGGAAGGCGAGCGCCCGCCCGAACTCCGGGTCGTAACGCCGCGCCCAGGCCGCGGTCGGGCGCTCCTTCTCCCGCCAGTGCAACCCGATGTCGAGCTCCGGGCTGCGCCACAGGCTCCCCTGGCCGGCCGCGGCGAGCGCGGAGGCCGAGGACAGGCGCCGGTAGACCGCGGCCGACTCGGCTTCCTCGCGCGCCCAGTTCCTGAGCCGGGCCCAGGTGCGCATCAGGCTCTCGTGCGAGAGGTCGACGACCGACTCGCCGTCGAGGGCGACGCTCGGCGGCGGCATGAGGAACGAGCGGCCGAGCAGCCGGAAGTGCTCGATGACCTCGACCACCGCGGCCTCGCCGGCGCCGGCGAGGCCGCAGACCTCCTTGACCTGCACCGGCCGGCGGACGCCCCGGCCCACGCGGTCGACGTCGGTCAGCGCCTTGAACAGCCGCTCGGCGATCCTCCGGTCGCGGTCGCTCGGCAGCCGCTGGTAGGTGCTCTCGGCGTGGCGCGAGAGGGTCTCGCCGAGGGTGCCGATCGCTTCGTAGTGCTCGAGGTCGAGCAGCGCGCCGCCGCCGCCGGTCGGCAGCCAGAGGTGGCTCCACATCCGCATCAGGGCGTGCTGGAGCACCGGGAGCTGGTCCTGGTCGTCCTCGACGTCGTTGAGCAGGCGGGCGACCAGCCGCGGCGTGATGCGCGCGCCGCTGACCTCGACCGGGCCGGTGATCGCCCGGCGCAGCTCGTCGCGGGCCATTCGCGGCACCAGGTACTGGCCGCGGTTGATCGCCTCGGGCAGGCCCGGGAACTCCATGCAGTCGCCGATGAACTCCGAGCGCATGGTGAGCACGACGTAGAGCGGCACGTCGTCCGCCGCCGCGGCCGCGAGCAGGAGCTTGACGAACGCGACCGCCTCGTCGCGCGAGGCGTGGGCGCTGTGCTTGAAGCGGAACAGCTCCTCGAACTGATCGACGACGACCAGCACGTTGTCGGCGGCCGCGATCGGCGACTGGCGCACGCAGTCCGCGAGTCCCGTCGAGCTGGCGCGCAGCGTGGTCTCGAAGATCATCCGGCCGGCCTCGCCCAGCTCGCCGTCGAGGCCGATCACCTCCGGGTCGTCGAGCGCGTCGGCGAGGTTGCCGATCGGGTCGCCGCCCGGGCGCAGGATCGCCACCCGCCAGCTCGAGCCGGCGCGGGTCATGAAGCCGCTATAGAGCGACGGCACCAGCCCCGCGCGCACGAGCGACGACTTGCCCGAGCCCGAGCTGCCGACCACCGCCAGCAGGCGGGTCTCGCCCAGCCGGTGGAGCAGCTCGTCGATCTGCTTCTCGCGGCCGAAGTAGAGGTAGTCCTCGTCGGGCTCGAACGCGCGCAGCCCCGGAAAGGGGTTGAAGATCGAGCCGGTCGTCTCGCTAGCCGGCGTGGCGCGCGCGGGCATCTTCGAGGTCGCGGAGGAAGTCGTCGAGGGCGGCCGGATCGGCCGGCGCGGCGGGGCGCAGCACCGTCGCCTCGCGGGTGCGCAGGCGCTCCTTCTGCGGGGTGGCCGGCGGGGCGACCCAGATCGCCTTGGCGAGCAGCGGCCGCCGGCGTCCGTAGCCGGTGCTGCGGACCAGCTCGCGGAGCTTGCGCCGCAACCACAGCTCGTTGCCCTCGCCGTAGTAGATCAGCACGGCGTCGCAGGTCGCGAGGCTCTCCTCGTGGTCCTCGCGCACCTGTTGCTCGCTCCCCTCGAACACCGGCGAGACGACCTCGAGGCCGCGGTCGAAGAGCTTCTGCTCGAGCGCCGCGGTCTGCTCGAGGTCGCGCTGGTCGCAGATCAGGTAGACCCGGAGCAGGTCGTCGCCCGCGGCCGCCGGAGCGGTCTCGGCCGGGGGGCGTTCGAGCCGCTGGTGGATCACGGTCTTGAGGTCCTCGAGCGAGGTCTCGAGCAGGTCGGCGCCGACGTGGTGGCGGTCGTCCCGCCGCAGCGCCTCGATCAGCTCGCGCTGGCGCTCGTCCTTGGCCTCGAGGCCCGGCGGCAGCCAGATCAGCCGGTCGAGACCGCCGCCGGCGGCGCGCTCCGCGGCGAGGGCGTTCTGGAGCGCCACCACCGATTCCTCGGCCTCCTCGGGCACGACGCCGTACTTGCTCCCGACCAGGTGGATCGAGAGCCAGCAGCCGGCGAGCCGCTCCCTGACGAACTCCTCGAGCTGGCCGGCGACCAGCGGCAGCCGCTCGCCGGGGACCACCCGGTAGCCGTGGCGGAGCAGGTCGCGCTTGATCTCCTCGTGCTCGCGCTGGAGATCGAACGTGGTGTCGGCGAGGTAGACCGCCGGCCGGTCGGCGTCGGTTCCCGGCGCCTCCGCCTCGCCGCCGGCCGGCCCGGCCGCGCCCCGCCGGCTCGACTGCAGTAGTTGGCGCATGTCCTGGGCGAGGTCGTTGAGCTTGGCCCAGTAGTCGCGCTTGACCGCCGGGTCGATCGCCGGGTCCAGGGTCATGAAGCTGTTCTTGTCCGGGTCGGTCCGGAAGAAGTCGTAGCCGAGGACCCGCTGCATCTCCTCGGGGAGGGTCTCAAGCGGCACCGGGATCTTGACCACCTTGAACACCCTCCCCTCGCCGGCCGCGGAGCCGCCGTTGCCGTGGGCGGCCTCGAGGAACTCCCGCAGCTCCCGCTGGCACCACTCCGAATCGAGGTAGCTCGGCGACAGCACGCAGACCAGCGCGTCGGCGTTGGCGACCCGAGCGCCCAGCTCCTCGGCGAACGGCTCGTTGCCGGACAGCCGGGGATCGCGCCAGATCTTCGGCTTGTCCTTGCCCACGAGCTGGCCGAGGTAGATCTCCAGCGCCCGGTGGAATGCGGTCACCCAACCCTCCGGTTCGAACGGGGACTTGTTGTCCGCGTGGGCGTAGCTGATGAAGATCTCGGTCGGGGAGTCCATGGGTTCGAATGGGGGCGCCTGTAAGTTAGCACAACATCGTTGTTTCGAGTGTGCTCTCTCAGAAGACTGGCGCCGATGCGCCTCCCGGCGTTACCCCGTCGAGGTCTCGATGGCAGCGCCGTTTTCGAGTCGCGGCGGCCGGGGAGGGTAGACTGCCTGTCAAAGGCGGCACGCAGGATGACGAACCGGCTCGCCGGCGCGGCGAACCACGACATCACGCGCCTGCTCGGCCGCGCCGCCGAGGGCGACGACACCGCGTTCGAGCAGGTCGCCGCCTGGGCCTACGCCGAGCTGGAGCGGCTGGCCGCGACGCGGTCCGCCACGCCCACCGGAAGGGGATCCTCCACCGCGACCTCAAGCCCTCGAACCTCCTGGTGACCACCCCTGCGGGCGAGCCGCGGCTATCTGCTCGAAGAGAAGTCAGGAGCAACGACATGAGACCGGCCAAGTGGACGGACATCCGGGCGAAGAGGCTCACGCCCGACCAGTTGCGGCAGCTCGACGAGGAGGTCGAGCGGGAGCTGCTCGAAATGAACCTCCGGGCGCTCCGAGAGGCGGTGGGCCTCACTCAGGAGGAACTCGCAAAGAGGGTCGAGGTGACTCAGTCCCAGCTCTCGAAGCTGGAGCGCCGGGAAGACCATCGGCTCTCGACGCTCCGGCGTTACGTCGAAGCTCTCGGGGGGAGGCTCGAGGTCGTCGCTGTCGTGGAGGGGAAGCGGATCCGGCTGTCCGAGTCCTGAGACCTCTCTGTACTTGGCCCAACGCTCATGCGGTGGTGGCGGCCGCAACTGCCTGCGGGCCGATCGGGCCTCTACCGGGGCACGGCCCGGCTCTGCGCCTCTCCCACCAGGAGCCAGCCCGCCGTTTGCCGGTAGGGCAGGCCGAGCTTGAGACGGACGAGCTCGGACAGGGAAACGCCCTCGGCGCGGGCCTCGTTCTTGAGCGCCGCATGGAGGCTCTTGGGCACGACGACCGTCAGCCGCCCCGAAACCGAGGCCACCTGCCGGTCGAACTCGGTGGCCTCCTGGCGGCGCAGTCCCGCCAGGCTGGCCTGGAGCCAGCGGTAGAGCTCCGAGCCGACGACGGCCCGGCGATCCTCGGCCTCCGGGGCGATCTCCTGCAGGCCTCCGCCGGGCCCGAAGAATCGGGCCGAGAAGGCCGCGGCCGTGGTTCCCTTCCGGAGCATTTCCTCGGCCTCGGTTCGGAGGGCTTGTTCTGCGGGCGTCTCGGACTGAGTTGGCATGGCTCTCCTCGTGGGCCGGACTAGAGATACCGGAGGTCGATCTCTTGCACCAGCTCCAGGTAGATCGCCACCTGCGTGGTGCGCGCCTTGAACCGGCGCAGGATCGCCTCGAGCTCGGGGACGCGTTCGGCCGGCAGCAGGACGGTGTACGCGGCACTGGTGTCGAGCTGCCGCTCGCCCGTGTCGGACCTCCACGCTCCCTTGAAGTACCCGGAGAGCGTCCAGGCGCCGAAGGCCAGAAAGCACTCATCCTCGACCGCGGCGATCTCGGCCTCCAGGCTCCGGCCGTCGTTGTCTGTCAAGGGCAGGAAGAAGGTAGCCTTGACCATCGCTGGCAAATGTACCACCAAATACGCCAGCGCAGAGGCGCTGCCATCTCTTCGGCGGCGATTCCCTGACCGGAGGGGCAGCGCCTCCGCGACTCCACGATGAGCGGGACGGGCTGTTTTTCCGTGGGCGTCAGCAGGGTGAGTTCGCTTTGAACGCGAAGCGGCCATCGGGGTATCATCGCAATTGCGATCGGGCAGAGTCGCCTGTACGCCGCGACTCGACGAGGCCGGTTACCTGTTGCCGGACCCGCTCCCAGAGCGGGCCTTGGCGTCCCTGGCGCGGACGACGAGGGCCCGCGCGTCTGCGAATTACGCGGAATGAAGGCGAACGCACACCAGTTCCTCCTCTCCGCGCTGGATCTCGCCGATCACCTGGCGTGCCGGCACCTGACCGAGCTCAACCGCGCGGTGGCCGAAGGTCGGCGGGCCGCTCCAGGGTGGCGCGACCCGTCGCTTGCGCTGCTCCAGGAGCGGGGTCTCGCCCACGAGCAGGCGTATGTCGCACACCTGCGCGCCGGCGGCCTCGAGGTGGTGGAGCTTCGGGAGGTGGACGGCGACACGGCGGTGGAGCGCACGCGCGCGGCCATGAGACAGGGCGCCGGCGCCATCGTCCAGGCCGCCTTGCGGGACGGGAGATGGACCGGCCGCGCCGACGTCTTGCTCAGGATCGCCGAACCGAGCGACCTCGGTGGCTGGTCGTACGAGGTCGTCGACACCAAGCTCGCCCAGGAGACGCGGGCCGGGACGGTGCTCCAGCTCTGCCTCTACTCCGATCTCGTCGGCAGCCTCCAGGGCCGAGCGCCCGACCGGATGCACGTGGTCAAGCCGGGGCACGGGTTCCCGCGGGAGAGCTTCCGCCGCGCGGATTTCGACGCCTACTACCGGCTGGTGCGAAGGCGGCTGGAGGAGACGCTCGCCGCACCGGCCTCCGGCTCGACCTACCCGGACCCGGTGCCCCACTGCGACATCTGCCGCTGGTGGCGGGAGTGCGACGCGAAGCGCCACCACGACGACCACCTCTGCCTCGTCGCCGGGCTCCGGTCGCTGCACATCACCGAGCTTCGACGCCAGGGGGTCGAGACGCTGAAGCAGTTCGCCGAGGCGGCCGAGCCCCTTCGCGAGCGGCCCGAACGGGGAAGCCGCGAGGTCTTCGCCCGGGCTCAGGCCCAGGCTCGCATTCAGCTCGAGGGCCGCAAGTCGGGGCAGCCCGTCGACGAGCTCCTGCCGGCTGAGCTCGCCCAGGGCCTTCTCCGCTTGCCGGAGCCGGACCCCGGCGATCTCTTCTTCGACATCGAGTCGGACCCGTTCGTCGAGGGCGGCGGGCTCGAGTACCTGCTCGGCGTGGTCCGCGCCGGCGCCGGTGACGCGATCGAGTACCGGGCCTTCTGGGCTCCGGATCGAGAGGAGGAGCGGCGCACCTTCGAGCGATTCATCGACTCGGTGATGGAGGTCTGGGACCGCCACCCGGCGATGCACCTCTACCACTTCTCACCCTACGACGAGGCGGCGGTGAAGCGCCTGGCGGCGAGGCACGGCACCCGGGAGGGAGAGGTCGATCGGCTCCTGCGGGCCAAGCGGTTCGTGGATCTGCACGCGGTGACGCGGCAAGGTGTCCGGGCGAGCGTCGAGAGGTACTCGCTAAAGGAGCTGGAGGCCTTTTCCGGCTATCAGCGCGGGATCGAGCTGCCGGTCGCCGCCGCCGCACTGCGCCGGGTCGCGTGCGCGCTGGAGCTGGGTGCCCCACGCGAGGTCTCCGCCGCCGACAGGGAGACGGTCGAAGCCTACAACCGGGACGACTGCCTTTCGACGGCGGCGCTCCGGCGCTGGCTCGAGGAGCGGCGCGGCGATCTGGAGCGGCGGGAGGGCGCGCTTGCCAGACCCGAGCCCGCCGGCGGCGAGGCGAGTGAAGCGATCGAAGAGCGCGCCGCGGAGGTGCAGGAGGTCTACCAGCTTCTCGTCGACGGTCTTCCCGCGGACCGTTCCGCGTGGGGGCCGACGGAGCAGGGGCGATGGCTTCTGGCGCACCAGCTCGAGTACTTCCGCCGCGAGGATCGATGCGCCTGGTGGGAGTTCTTCCGGCTCCATGCGCTCGACTACGAGGAGCTTCTGGAGGAACGCAAGGCGGTTGTCGGTCTCACGTTCGTCGAGGATGCCGGCGGCACCGCCCGATGCCCGGTCCATCGCTACCGCTTTCCCGCCCAGGAGGCGGCTCTCGACCAGGATGACGAATTGCACGAGGTCGGCGGCGAAGTCGTCGGCACAGTGAGCGCGATCGACCAGGCGCGACGCACAGTCGATATCAAGAAGCGCCAGAGCGCCGCGCTGCACCACCCCTCCGCCGTGCTGGTCAACGAACACGTGACGCCGGAGCCGTTGGCCGGCTCGCTTCTCGAGCTCGCCCGCTCCGTGACCCAGCACGGTGCGGACGGTGAAGGGCCCTTCCGCGCGGCGCGGGATCTCCTGCTGCGGAAGGGGCCGCGCCTCGCAGACCGCCAGGAGGAAGCGCTCCGGAGGCCGGGCGAGGACGTCGTCGCGGCGGCGGTCCGCCTCGCCCGCTGTCTCGACCACGGTGTTCTCGCGATCCAGGGACCGCCGGGAACGGGAAAGACCTACACCGGCGCGAGGATGATCGTGGAGCTCGCGCGCGAGGGACGGAGCGTCGGCGTCACCGCGGTGAGCCACAAGGTCATCCGCAACCTGCTGGAGAGGGCTCTGGTCCTGTCCGCAGAGGGCAACGCGCCCCTCGAGATCGTTCACAAGGTGGGCAAACGAAGCGACGAGGCGCCGCAGGGCCTCGACCAAGTGACCGACAACGCCAAGGCGCGCGAGGCACTACTGGCCGGAAAGGTGGTCGGAGGCACTGCCTGGCTGTGGGCGCGCCCCGACATGGTCGAGGCGGTGGATTACCTGTTCGTGGACGAGGCGGGGCAGATGTCGCTGGCGCACGCGCTGGCGGCGGGCCGGTCGGCGAGGAACCTCGTGCTGATCGGGGACCCGCAGCAGCTCGAGCAGCCGCAGCGAGGCGCCCATCCGGAAGGCGCCGAGGTCGCCGCCCTGGTCCACCTGCTCGAAGGCCGTGAGACGATCCGCGAGGACCGGGGCCTGTTTCTCGATCAGACCTGGCGGCTGCACCCCGAGATTTGTGCCTTCACCTCCGAGCTCTTCTACGAGGGCCGGCTGCGCTCGCGGCCCGGCCTCGAAAGGCAGGCGCTCACCGGCGACACCCGGTTCGGGCGTAGCGGCCTCTTCTTCGTGCCGGTGTCGCACACGGGGAATCAGAGCCGCGCCGAAGAGGAGGTCGAGGCCGTGGCGCAGGTGGTCGCCGAGCTGCTGAGCGGAAGCGTGCGGTGGATTGATGCCGAAGGGGCCGTACGTTCGCTCGCCGCGCGCGACGTGATGGTCATCGCGCCCTACAACGCCCAGGTGAGTGCGCTGGCCGGCCGGCTGCCTCACGGCGTCCCGGTCGGCACCGTCGACAAGTTCCAGGGCCAGCAAGCGCCGGTGGTGGTCTATTCGATGACCAGCTCCTCGGCGGAGGACGCACCGCGGGGGATGAGCTTCCTCTACAGCCCCAACCGCCTGAACGTCGCCACCAGCCGCGCCCGGTGCGCGTGCATCGTCGTCGCCTCGCCGCGCCTCTTCGAGCCGGACTGCCGCACTCCCGAACAGATGCGCTGGGCCAACGGGCCCTGCCGGTTCCGCGAGCTGGCAGGGGGGATCGACCTTCGGGCGTAACGCGGCCAGGAGACCTCTTGGTCCCGCAGAGGCACTCCGCTGGGTGCCGGTGGCATCAGCCGCGGATGTGCTCGCTCGCATCCTCGATTGAGAGCGGGTTCACGAAGGCCCGGCGGCTCGTCCCGATGCGGAGGAAGGCGAAGAGCACCGGACCGCACAGCCCCGCGCGGGGTCCAGCTTGCCAACGGGCGACCGCGTCGCTCGCTCGAAGCGGTCCAGCTCCTGCGGAACCGTGGCCGAGGGCGGCCCGCGGCGGGACCCACCGGGAGGTCCGGTAGAATGGGGCCGTACGAATGCCCTCGGAAGCGGAGGTTCTGCGACACGTCTACGCCACGACCGCGGCGAGCGGGCGGCCGCCGCTGACGGGCGAGGTGGCGGCCGCGCTGGGGGGGACGCGGGAGGAGGCGCTCGCGGCCTTCGCGGCGCTGCGCCGGCGGCGGCTGCTCTACCTCGGGGGCGAGAGCGGCGAGATCGTGATGGCGCCGCCCTTCTCCGCGGTGCCGACGCCCTTCCTGGTGTCCTGCGGCGGGCGCTCGTACTTCGCCAACTGTGTCTGGGACGCCTACGGGGTGGCGGCGGCGCTGCATGACGACGCGCAGATCGAGTCGAGCTGCGCCTGCTGCGGCGAGCCCATGCGTCTCGCGGTCGAGGACGGCGCGCCGGCGCCGTCCCCGGGATCGGAGGTCGCGCACTTCGCGGTGTCCCCCGCCCACTGGTGGGACGACCTCGTCTACACCTGAAGCACCATGCTCCTCTTCCGGTCGGAAGAGCACGTCGATCGCTGGTGCGCGGCGCGGGGCGTGCCGCGGCGGCCGCTGGTGACGCTCGCCCAGCTCTGGGAGCTGGCGGTCGCCTGGTACGCGACGCGTCTGACCCCGGAGGCCCGCCGGCCGGTGGGGGCCGAGATTCGCGCCATCTTCGACCGCCTCGGCCTGGTCGATCCCTTCTGGCGCGCCTGAGCCGCCCGGCGGCCGGGGCGTACCCGATCCCGACGTCCCAGGCGACGCTGGTCCGCGCGGACCGCCCCGATGACGACCCCGACCGAGTCGCGACGGCTCGAAGAGCTCTTCCACCAGGTGGCAGACCTCGACGAGGGCGAGCGGGCCCGGAGGTTCATGGCGCCACCGTCGAGCGGTTGCCAGTCGCCCTCGCCGAGCTCGGCCCGCCGCCCGGGGAATGACCGCCGCCGTGGTCGTCGGCGGCGCCACTCAGCCCGCCCGGCCGGGTGGGCCGGTAAGACCACCCGCCGGCGTGTTTCGCATTGCTGGCGAACTTGGCCATAATGCCAAGCATGAGGAACCTCGAGGGACACGCCGCCGCCGTCTGCCGCTTCCGCGCCGACACCCTGAAGGCCCTGGCCCATCCCGCCCGGCTCTTCATGCTCGAGACCCTGGCCGCCGGGGAGCGGTGCGTCTGCGCGCTCCAACAGCTCGTGGACCTGGACCTCTCCACCGTCTCCAAGCACCTGGCGGTCCTGCGCAAGGCCGGCCTGGTCGTGAGCGAGCGGCGCGGCCATCAGGTCTTCTACCGGCTCTGTTGCCCGGCGGTGGTCGACCTGCTGGCGGCGGTCGCGGCGCCCCTCGACGGCCTGGCCCGGAACCAGGCCGAGGGACTGGCGGCGGCCTGCTCGACGCCGCCCCCGGCCTGAGACGCGGAGGTGCCCGATGCTCGCCGAACTCGTTCAAGCCGGCCTCGCCGCCCTCGAGGAGTACGTGGCGCTGCACGTGCTGACCTGCCTGGTGCCGGCGTTCCTCCTGGCCGGCGCCATGGTGACGTTCATCTCCCGAGAGGCGATCGTCCGCCACATCGGGGCCGCGGCGAGCAAGCTCCGCGCCTTCCCCCTCGCCGCCGGCGGCAGCTTCTTCGTGGCCGCCTGCTCGTGCACGGTGATCCCGGTCTCGAGCGGCCTCTACTACGGCGGCGCGGCGGTGGGGGCGGCGTTCATCTTCCTGTGGGTGGCGCCGGCCGCGAACATCCTGGCGCTGGTCTACACCGGCGCCGTGCTCGGACCGGCGATGGTGGCGACCCGGGTCGCGGTCGCGCTGCTGATGGCGTTCGTCGTCGGCTGGGTGATGACGCTCTCGTTCCGAGGCGAGGAGCGGCGGCGCCTCGCCGAGCTGAGCGCGACGCCGGCGCCGTCCCCGCGGGCGAACACGGGCGGCGCGACGCCGCTCCTCGGCCGCCGGGGCCTGGTGCTGATCGTCCTGCTGGTCGCCTCGCTCCTGGCGCCCAACTACCTCGTCCAGAGCGGACCGTACCTGCACAAGGTCTACGTCTGGGCCCTGGGCATGGCGCTGAGCTTCGGCTACGCCTCCTACGCCCTGGGACGGGAGGCGATCGGCCGCTGGCTCAAGGAGACCTGGTGGTTCGTACGGCTGATCTTCCCCCTGCTCTTGGCGGGCGTCTTCGTGGTGGGGGTGATCGGCGCGCTCCTGCCCGAGACCTGGGTCCAGCGCTGGCTCGGCTCGGACAGCCTGCTCGCGTCGTTCCTGGCGACCCTGATCGGAGGGGTGAGCTACTTCGCGACCATGACCGAGGCGCCGTTCGTCCACCGCCTGATGGAGATGGGGATGGCGCCGGGGCCGGCGCTCGCCCTGCTGCTCACCGGACCGGGGATCAGCCTGCCCAACTGGCTCGCTGTGGCGCGGGTCTTCGGCGTGCGCAAGGCGGTGGTCTACGTGGGCACCGTGATCGTCCTCGGCACGCTCTTCGGCTGGGCCGCCGGACGGCTCGTGTTCTGATTTCGACGGCAGATTCGACGGAGGCGACGACCATGAAGATCGAGATCCTCGGAACCGGATGTCGCAAGTGCGAGGTGGCCGAACGGCACGCCCGCGAGGCGGTCGCCGAGCTGGGCCTCGACGCCCAGGTGGAGCACGTCTACGACGTCAGGGAGTTCGCCCGGCGCGGCGTGACGTTCACGCCGGCGGTGGCGATCGACGGCGAGGTGCGGGTGGCCGGGCACGTGCCCGGCGTGGGCGAGCTGAAGGCGCTCTTGGGCGCGGCGCAGGGCGGCTCGTAGCGAGCGACCCGCGGCGGGATCGAGACCGGCGACGACCGTCGGACCCTGCGGTGACAAGCCTGTGACCGCCGAACCGGGGGCACGGTCTTGCTGCGATGCTACCGGTGCGAGGCGGTCCTCGCCCCTGGGGCCTTGGGCGCGGAAGCGCCCCGGGACGGGCGGCGGTCGAGGAAGGGGAGATCATGGCCGAATCGACGACCCAGCGGATGAACCTTTTCGAGCGCTACCTGAGCCTGTGGGTGGCCCTGTGCATGGTGGCGGGGGTGATCCTCGGCAAGGCCCTTCCCGGCGTCGTCCACTGGCTCCAGGGCCTCGAGGTCGGCGCGGGCAGCCACATCAACGTCCCGGTCGCGGTCCTCATCTGGCTGATGATCTACCCGATGATGCTCAAGATCGACCTCTCGAGCATCCTCCGCGTGGGCAAGCGACCCGGCGGGCTCCTCGTCACCCTCTTCGTCAACTGGCTGGTGAAGCCGTTTTCCATGGCGCTTCTGGGGTGGCTCTTCTTCCGCCACCTCTTTCTGCCCTGGATCGGGCCGGAGCTCGCCAACCAGTACGTCGCCGGCGTCATCATCCTCGCCGCCGCTCCCTGCACCGCGATGGTCTTCGTCTGGTCCTACCTGTCGGGCGGCGACCCGGCCTACACCC
>CAZNIX010000030.1:0-3433 GCA_964573125.1 uncultured Thermoanaerobaculia bacterium | reverse complement strand
CCAGGTCTCGGTCAACGACCTGATCATGCTGGTCGCGTTCGCCCCGGTCGTCACCTTCCTGGTCTCCGGCGCCGCCGGGCTGACGGTGCCGTTCGCCGTCCTCCTCTGGTCGGTGCTGATCTTCGTCGTCATCCCGCTGGTCCTCGGCTCGGTCAGCCGGGCGGTGCTCCTGCGCACGAAGGGCGCCGAGTGGTTCGAGCGGCGGTTCCTGGCCTTCTTCCACCCCCTCACGATCGTGGCGTTGCTCGCGACCCTGGTCCTGATCTTCGCGTTCCAGGCCGAGAACATCACCACCCGCGCCTTCCACGTCGTCCTCATCGCGGTGCCGATCCTGATCCAGGTCTACTTCAACTCCTCGCTCGCCTACGGCCTGATGCGCCTGTTCCGCATCCGCTACGAGGTGGCCGCGCCGGGCGCCCTGATCGGCGCCTCGAACTTCTTCGAGCTGGCCGTGGCCACCGCGATCGCGCTCTACGGCCCCGGCTCGGGGGCGGCCCTGGCCACCGTCGTCGGCGTCCTGGTCGAGGTGCCGGTGATGCTCTCGGTCTGCACCTTCTGCAACCGCACGCGGCACTGGTTCCCCGCCGCCGGACCAGAGGTCGCGGCTCGTGCCGGCGCGCCCGGGCTGGCGGGCCAATCGGAGTGACGCCCGAGGTCCCGCCGCGGCGTCGACTCTTGGACGCGGGCGCCTCGTGTCGGCGCGCGGCCGCCTCAGGGGCAGGTCGTGAACGCATTGGTGTCCTGGAGCGGGCGGAAGGCCTGGCCCTGGTCGTTGACGGGCGCGGCCGAGTGCGACACTCCTTCGTGTGCCCTGCACGCTGATCGGAGTCTTGTAACAAAGCGCCGCCGCAAACGCCACAACAAGCTCGTGCGGGATGGACGAATCAGGTCCCCGGCTACGCCTCGGCCGTGACGCCGGTGACAGCCGTCATCGGGCGAGCCCCGGGCGGGCCGCCCGCCCTACCCTGAAAGGAGCGCATCCCGATGAGAGCAGCACGCAAGATCGCTACGCACGCCCTGGCCCTGCTGGCCGCGGCGACGTTCGCTACCACCGCCCACGCGCAGTGCGTCAAGTTCGACGGCCTCGCCGCCGGCACGGTGTGGGGGAACTCGGCCGGTCACGTCAGCGGCGACCTGGTCCACGTCGAGAACGGCATCCGCGTCTCGGTCCACTTCTTCTCGTTCCCGGCCGGCGGTACGTTCAACGACGCGACGGTCGACACCGCCTGGTTCACCTCGTCGCCGAACTCGGTCAACACCAACAACATCAACCTCGGGTTCGACTTCACCGGCCTGCCCGGACTGCCGGCGCAGGTCGCGGTCAAGTTCCGGGACCTCGGCGGTTTCGAGAACCTCTCGCTCAACGGCAGCCCGGTCACCGTCGGCGAGCTGAGCGGCGGGGCCGGCGGCGGGCTGACCTGGACGGTCACCGACTTCCCGGTGGCGGGCGGGCGCGAGGGGAAGCTGGTCGTCGACGGCAGCGTGCACAGCCTGGTGCTCGGCGGCCAGGAGTTCTGGCTCGACACCCTCTGCGTTTCGGTGACCGAGCGGGGGCTCGACCACTTCCACGTCTACGACGTCGACGACGCCGCGGTCGAGGCGACTGTCGAGCTGCGCGGCCAGTTCGACCGCGACAAGCCGAAGAAGGCGCTCGTCGGTCCGCTCACCCACTTCGCCAACCCGGTGGCCAAGAACGGCGAGCCGATCGTCCACGAGAACGCGCACCTGACGTTCTACCGGCTGAAGCAGGAGGAGCGCGAGCCCGGCCGTTCCGTGCTGGTGGTCAACCAGTTCGGTCGCCAGGGGCTCAAGGTCGGCCAGCCGGTGGTGCTGGCGGTTCCGGCCGAGAAGAAGGAAGAGGGCAGCTCGTTCCCGCGCCACCTCGACCATTTCAAGTGCTATGAGGCGGCCGGCGAGCCGATCGCCCGGCGGGTCGTGCTCGAAGACCAGTTCGGCTCCACCCGCTCCGCGGTCGGCGAGCCGCGGCTCTTCTGCCTGCCGGTGGAGAAGACGCACGACCGCAAGGTCGAGCCGATCCGCAACCCCGACGCCCACCTGGTGCTCTACGAGCTGCGGCCGACCGAGACCTCGCGGGCGATCAAGACCGAGGACCAGTTCGGCCGCCAGGGGCTGAAGGTGCTGCGCTCCGAGCTGCTGGCGGTGCCGACGCAGAAGTTGTTCACCGAGGGCGGGTGAGCCGCCCGGAGCCCGCCGCGGCCGCCTCCGGGCGCGCCGCGGCGGGCCGCGGCCCGATCAGCGAGCCGGTTCGGCCGGCCGTCCGAGCGCGTCCTCGGAGGTGCGGAACACCAGGTAGGTCGAGCCGGCGAGCACCTCGTCGCCGGGGCGCAGCTCGGCGTAGCGGATGCGGCGGCCGTTGACGAACGTGCCGTTGCGGCTGCCGAGGTCGCGGATGAAGAACTCCCGCCCCGCGACCTCGACCTGGAAGTGGCGGCTCGAGATCGCGGCGTCGCCGAGGTCGACGTCGGCCTCGGCGCGGCCGAAGACGGTGCGCGCGGAGGGCAGTACCAGCCGCTCGCGGCCCGGCGCGCCGCCGAGGACGAGGAAGAACGCCGAGCCCGCGAAGCGGAGCGGTGGGGGCGCGGCCATCCCGGCCGGCGCCAGGACCGTGCGGTCGAGGGGAGCGCCGATCGTCGCCGCGGGCTCCTCCGCGCCGGCGACGCCGCCGGGCCGCGGCGCGAGCGACTCGAGTGGAGCGGCGATCGTCGCCGCCGGCTCCTCGGCGGCGGTCGCCGGCGGCTCCGCCTGGGCCGCCGGCGGCTCCGCGGCCACGCCGACGGCCATGCGCGTGGTGAGCGCCGGGCTCCCCAGGCGGTAGCGGATCTCCGCGCCGCAGCCCGGGCAACGGACGCTGACCTGCTCGCCCGCCGCGGCGCCCGCGCCCGCGCCGAGCAGGCCGCCGCCGCTGGGGCAGAGGATCTCGGTCATCTACTCCATCCAGGCGAGGTTGAGGCTGTTGGTCAGCGGGTTGACCGTGACCCGCAGCCAGCGCGTCTGGTCGGCCTCGAACCGGCCGCGCAGGCGGCCGGCGGCATCGACGCGGATCCGCGCCGCCCGGCCGCTGACCCGGACCTCCACGGTCCGTTCGCCGGGCGGGATCGACAGAGTCTGGCGCACCTCCCGGCCCGCGACCCGCTTGATCAGGTTGCGCGGCGCGCTCACCGGGCCGGACCACGCCCGTTCGCCGTCGACCCACACCGTCATCGTGCCCGAGGCGAGGCGGTTGTTGTAGACGAGGTGGAGCTGAGCGGGCGGCACCGGCGCGGCGGTCTCGCCAGTCGGCGCGCCCGAGGCCCTGGCGGACTCCGCGGCGCCGTCCCCGGCCGCGCCCCGGCCGGCTGCCGCGTCGCCCGCCGTCCCGTCGGTCTTGAGCGCGAGCGAGACCCCGAAGACGGCCAGCGCCGCCGCGGCGCCG
>CAZNIX010000029.1:0-20639 GCA_964573125.1 uncultured Thermoanaerobaculia bacterium | reverse complement strand
CGCAGCGGGCAGGCCTCGGCCAGCCGCGGCCACCACGCCGCCGGACCCTGATCGAGGTAGAGCGCGGCCAGCTCGGCGGCGTGCCGCTCCGCCGCGCTCAGCGGCCGGGGCTCGGCGGTCGCCGGGACCGCCGGCGCGAGCGCGGCGACGGCGCAGCAGACGAGCGCGACGGCGCCGCTCGATTCGCGCGACATCGGCCCTCCCTCTCGACGGACGACAGCGGACGGCGGATCACAGGTGCACGGGAGCGTACGAGCCGATGATACCGATCCCGGACCGCCTCGGCGATACTGTCGCTCCGGATCCCCGCCGATGCCCGCTCCCCCGCCGCCACCCCGCGCCGCGCCGCCGCCGTTCGAGATCCGCCCGCTGGCGGGCGCAGGCGACTGGCGGCGGGCGGTGGCGATCCGCCGGCGGGTGTTCGTCGAGGAGCAGGACTGCCCGCCCGCCGAGGAGTTCGACGGGCTCGACCCGGCCTGCCGGCACGTCCTCGGCTGGCTCGGCGGCGCGGCGGTGGCGACCGCGCGCTGGCGGGAGGTGCCGTGGGAGGGCGGGCGGGCGGCCAAGCTCGAGCGCTTCGCCGTCCTCCCCGAGCACCGCGGCCGCGGCCACGGCCGGGCGCTGGTCGAGCGCCTGATCGCCGACGCGGCGGCCGCCGGCTTCGACCTCTGCGTCGTCCACGCCCAGGCCCACCTCGAGCGCTTCTACGCCGGCTTCGGATTCGCGCGCCGGGGCGAGCCGTTCGTCGAGGCGGGGATCCCGCACGTGC
The DNA here is from genome assembly GCA_964573125.1 of uncultured Thermoanaerobaculia bacterium. GTDB lineage: Bacteria > Acidobacteriota > Thermoanaerobaculia > Multivoradales > JBCCEF01 > CAVSQV01. The sequence goes on along the minus strand of CAZNIX010000029.1, from coordinate 19,870 downwards.
GGATGGTGCGCCGGGGCGGCGGCGCCGGGGCGGAAGGGCGCTGAGCGGCGATCCCGGCTCGGCGCTCTCGTCTATACTCCGGCCTCCGTACCCATCAACCTGCCGGACCGGCCCGCGGACCCCGTCCGGAGCCCGCCGCCCCCGGCCTCTGGAGGGATGCCATGCTCAGAGTCTCGCTCGCCCGCTGCTCCGCGCTGCTGCTCCCGCTGCTGCTCGCCCTGCCCGCTCTGCCCGCCGCCGCGGCCGACGGCCCGATCGCCTGGGTGATCCTCGACACGCTCAAGCCGGGCAAGAGCGCCGACTACGTCCGCCTGATCACCGAGAACTACGGCCCGACGCTCGACGCCATGCAGGCCGAGGGCAAGATCCTCGGCTGGGGCATCGCCGAGAAGGCGAACTCCGACGGCGGCTACAACCACGCCGGCTGGGTCGTCTACCCGAACTGGGCCGCCTACCAGGCGGTCGAAAACGCCTTCGGCGCGGCGTTCGCCGGCGTCTCCGCGGAGGACCAGGCGAAGATCACCGCCGGCTTCGTCGACGCCACCGAGCCGCACGCCCACCAGATCCGCTACCTTCGCAGCGTCGCGCTCGAGCTCGCCGCCGACGGCCCGCCCGCCCGCTACCTGATGACCGGCGACTGGCACGCCCGGCCGGGCAAGGAGGCGGAGGTGGGCGCCTTCTTCGCCCACGCGCGCCCGATCCTCGACCGCCTGCTCGCCGAAGGCGCGATCACCGGCTTCGGCCTCTACGAGCCGGAGCTGCACGACGGCGGCTCCTCGCACGTCACCTGGTTCACCTGCGCCGACCTCGGCGCGATGGACAAGGTCCACGCCGCCTTCGCCGCCGCCGAGGCCGAGGGGTCGATGGACGAGCAGATCGGGGCCCTCTTCGACATGAGCGCCCACCGCGACTCGCTCTGGCAGATCCGGCACACCGGTGGCGGGGGTGACGACAACGGCGGGCGCGGTGGGGAGTGACGACGGCTTCGACGGGACGCTGAGTCCGCCGCCGTTCGCTGCTCGAGCGACAGAAACGACATTCGGGATGTCGTTTCTGTCGGCGATTACCAGCACTCCGATGTAGTTTCTGTCGCCCGGAGCGTCAGGGGGCGACTCGGTGTCGGCGGCGGCACGCAGCAGGTGATCGCCGACGCCCGGGCGGCCGGCTGCGCCGTGCTCGTCCTCCACGCCCAGGCCCATCTCGAGCGCTTCTACGCCGGCTTCGGCTTCGCGCCCCGCGGCGAGCGCTTCGTCGAGGCGGGCAGGCTCGACCTCGCGGAGCGAGATCCACCGGACGAGAAGGGGGGCGCCGAAGCGCCCCCCTCGAAAGCTCGGCGGCCGTCCGCCGCGCCTAGTTCTGCTGGATCCGCACGTCGTCGACCGCGGCCTCGACCAGGCTCGCGCCGCCGGCGTCCGCCGCTTCGATGCGGATGCGGACGGTCTGGCCGGCGAAGGAGCTGATGTCGACCGTGTGCTGCGCGAAGGCCGCGTCGTCGTCGTTGCCCGCCCCCAGCTCCTGGAACACCTGCGTGGTGGTGCTGCCGACCACGTGCACGCGCAGGAAGTCCGCGGACGAGGAGTTGTTGAGGTGCGCCATGTAGTACGAGAACGACAGCGTCAAGGTACCGCCCGAGGGCAGGGAGATGGCCGGCGACTGGATCGAGGTGACCCCGCCGTCGATGTCGAACGAGCCCACGCTGGAGCCGGCGAGCCGTCCGGTCACCAGGTCGTTGACCCCGCTGACGGTCGTGCCCTGCTGCTTGGTGCCGCTCGAGGTCGTGGTCTGGGGGTCGCCCCTCTCCCACTGCCCGGTGGTCGCGGTGTCCGTGCCGTTGGGGTTGGTGGTCCACCCCTGGTCGGTCTCGAAGTTGTCGAAGAACACGGTCACCGGACCGGCGCCCGGCGCCGTGACGCTGATGCCGTCGGACCGGGTGTTGCCGCCGTTGGTCCCCTGCACGTTGAAGTTGTAGGTGCCCGACGCCACCGAGCCCGCCACCGACACGGTCAGCGTGCTGTTCGCGCTGCCGTTCGCGGGCGGTGTCACCGAGCTGGGCGAGAAGCCGCAGGTGATGCCGCTCGGCTGGCCGGAGCAGGAGAGGGCGACCGAGCTCGAGAAGCCGTTGATCGAGGACACCGTCGTCGTCGTCGTGCCGTTGCTGCCGGCCGAGATGGTCAGGCTCGAGGGGCTGACCGAGACCGTGAAGTCCGGAGTTGTCGGTGCGCCCGGGGTGACGGTCAGACAGGTGCTGGCGCGGGTGTAGCAGGCGGCCGAGGAGCCCTGCGCCACCACGTTGTAATAGTACTCACGGCCGTTGGCCACCTGGGTGTCGGTGAACGACGTGCCGGTGATGTCGGCGATCCGCGCCTTGCCGAAGTTGCAGCCGGCGTGCCCTTCGCTGCGCAACACCCAGTAGCGGCTGGCGCCGGACACCGATCCCCAGGACAGCGCCACCTGGTTGTTGCCCGGGGTGGCGTTGACCGTCGGCGGCGTGGAGGGGCTCGTGCAGCCGCTGTTCTGGGCGGTCGGCGTCGAGCAGGCGATCCCGTGCCGGTTGAAGGCGTTGAAGATCGCCGTCATGTGCGGCGTGCCGTCGTTGAGGTTGCCGTTGTTGTCGTCGGCGGCCAGCCACTGCATGTAGCCGTTGGTCGAGCCGCAGCCCGAGGACGACGAGTTGCAGGTACAGCTATACCAGGCGCCGATGGCCCCGCTGCCGTGGTAGAAGAGCTTGTTGGCGACCAGGAACGCGCTCTCGCTGTCGAGGTTGAAGGGCGCGGCCGTCAGGTCGCGGGTCGCCAGGTCCCAGGCGGCCTGGCGGGGCGGTGCGGCCGCGCAGTGCACCTGCCGGCCGCAGGGGGCGCCGCCGGTGTTGCAGCGGGTGCAGACGAAGCCGAGGGCGGTCGCCGGGGTGTTCGGGTTGTGCTTGGCGAAATCGGCGTCGCGCACGCCCGAGCAGTCGGTGCAGCAGACGGCGGCGCCGGTCTGCGCCTCGTTGCAGTTGCGGCCGGTGCCGTCGACGGTCAATCCGCAGGTGCCGCTCGTCGAGGCGTCGAAGAAGCCGTGGCCGACGCAGGAGGCCTCGAGGCGGAGGATCGCCGCGATGTCGGCGTAAGCCTCCGAGGTGTTCGAGAGCGAGCCCACGGAGTCGTTGTCGTCCATGCCGTGGCCCCACTCGTGGTCGAAGACGCCGGCCAGCTCGCCGGTGTTGCGGCAGCCGCCGCCCGAGCGGTAGAAGTTGATCGTCGAGCCGTTCCAGAAGGCGTTGCAGGTGTTGTTGATGTTGACGTTGGCGGTCAGCCGGGCGTTGAGCCAGGTGTTGGTCGGCAGCCAGCCGCGCGCCTGCTCCTTGAGCTTGTTGAGCTCGTAGAACGCCGTCCGCGACGGCGCGGTGTTGCCCGCCGAGCCGCCGGCGTTGGTGCAGTTGTGCTGGCCGTTGACGCCGCCGAGGTTGATGCTGCCGGCGGCGCTGTTGGAGATCGTGCCGCAGTTGTCGAGGATGCGGATGAACGGGCCGTCGAGGTTGGTGTTGACGGTGCCGCTGGTGTACTCGAAGAGCCCGCCGCTGTTGGTGACGTTGTTGGGCGAGGCGAGGTTGGTGTCGGCGAACGGCATCGGCCAGCCGGACTGCATCACGCCGCAGGTGTCGGCGGTCGGGCAGATCTCGGTGCTGGTGATCGGGTAGACGCCGCCGGTGATGCTCTGGGTGACGTAGTGGTTGACGTCCTGGAAGGCGAGCAGCTCGCCGCTGTGCGCGTCGACCAGCGCCTCCCAGGTCTCCTGGTCCGGGGTGCGAACGAAGGCGAACGACCAGACCAGCCGATGGCGGTAGCCCGCGCCGACGGGCCCGGCGAAGGCCTCGCCCGCCTGGTGCTCCTGCGGAGCCACGGGCACGATCTCCAGGGTGGGCCCGGCCACCATCTGGTCGAGCTTGGTGCGGCCGCCGACGTAGCCGAAGCCTAGGTCGAGCGCCTGGGCCGCGGTCACCTTGGGCGCCACCGACAGGCCGCGGACGTCGCCCCAGGTCTCGGTCCCGAGCAGGACGAGGTTGCCGTGGTTGAGGGTGGCGGAGAGGCGGCCCCAGCGCACCGGCACACCCTGGTAGGTCTGCGGGAAGTCGACGTGCCACAGCTCGGGGGTGACGTCGGCGGCCTTGACCGCACCGAGCTGGTCGACGTCGATGCCGAGGACCGCCGGGTTGGCGAGCACGAAGGAGCGGACGGCGTCGCCGACCTCCCGGCTCCCCACCGCCTGCACCGGGTAGCCGACCCGCGCGGAGAGGTCACCGAGGCCGACCCGGTTGCCCACGCCGTTGCCCGGGATCAAGGGGAAGGCGCCCACCAGATTCGTGGCGGCTCCGGAGCGCGGGTCGATGTAGGCCTCGATGCGCCCGGGGCCGAACGTCTCGGCCGCGGCCTGGAAGTCCTGCCAGGCGGCGCGGTTGGGCAGGTCGGGCAGCGCCTCCTCCAGGTTCACATGAGAGCTGCTGACGTAGAGCTCGGGCAGGAAGAACTCGAAAGCGCTGAGCGGAGAGTCGGGTGGCTTGGGCTCGATGGCCAGGGCGCCGCCGGCGAGCGCCAGCGCGCAAAGAGCCGCAGCCGCAAGGAACTTCCCCCGTGTTCTGCGGAAGATACAGTTACGCATCTCAGTAACTCCTCCGTGACCCCCCGCACCTCGCGTGGGGTCGCCTTGGTCCTGGAGTCCATCTCCAGGCCGGCAGCGAGCAGGATCGGCCCTCCGGGGGACCGACCCGGGCGCCATCGATCTCAGGATCCGCCTAAAAACGGCAGTAGAAAAGACTGGCGGGGATTATGCACCCGGGGGCGTGCCGGAAACAAGAGGGAAGTTCGAGGGAACCGGCGTCGAGGTTCGAGCCCCTCAGAACCCCGTCGCCGGTGTATCTCCTCCTGTGCCCGCGTCCAGCCGCCGGCGCGCGTCCGCCGCGGTTTCGGCGTCCCCGGCGAACCAGGCCGCGTCGGCGAGACCCTCGATCGAGAGACGGCGGCCGGGGGCCAGCTCGAGGGCGCGCTCGAAGGCGGCCTGGGCCTCCGAGGGACGCTGGAGCGATGTCAGGACCTCGCCGAGCAGCTCGGCAGTGGGCTTGACTGGGTGGCGGCGGACCGATGTCGAGGGAGAGCGCCTCCTCGGCATCGGCGGCGGAACGGAGCATCGCCAGCGCGGCCTCGGCGGCGGGGCCGCCGTCGTAACCGGCCATCGGAGCGTCGCTGCCGGGGCCTGGATCTGCGAGCAGCGCCAGCGCCTCGAGCTGGTCGGCGCTGATCGCGGCGGCGCCGGCGCTGCGGCCGGTCTCGCTCTCGGCCTCCGCGCGGATCGCCGCCGCGGCGGCGCGGGCGCCGCCGGCGTCGCCGGCGAGGGCGGCTCGGTAGCCCTGCGCGAAGAGCACGGCGACCGCGGCGTCGGTGTACAGGCCATCGCTCGCGATCGTTTCGATGGCGTCGACCGCCTCGCCCGCGACCGGCGGCTTGCGGCCCGCGGTCGCGATCCCGTGCGCGGCGGCCATCGAGGCGAAGTGGCCGCGGGCGTTGTGCTTGCCGGCCTCGGCGTCGGCGGCGGCGCGCCCGAGCAGCTCGGCCGCCGCCTCGATCCGCCCCTGCTGGAGCAGCGCGTAGTGCAGCCACGAGTAGGCGTGGTAGCTCGGCCGGCCGCGGTCGAGCGAGGCCTGCCAGGAGTCGCGGTTCGAGGCCTCGACGGCGTCCCACATCCCGAGCCCGAAGAAGATGTGCGACGGCATGTGCAGCGCGTGCGGCGCCGCCGAGGCCACCGCGGCGTAGCGGCGGGCGGCGCGCAGGCCGAGCGGCGCGTGCACCGGCTCGTCGTAGGCGTGGATCAGGTAGTGGAGCGCGCCCGGGTGGTCGGGGTTGGCGAGGTAGACCTCCTCGACCACCGCCGCCGCCCGCATGTAGACCGCGAAATCGCGCTCGCCCTGGCAGGCGCCGAGCAGCGCCAGGGCGTGGAACGCGGCCGCCTCCCGGTCGTCAAGCCAGCGCCGGTGGAGGCGCTCCATCGCCGCGGCGTAGGCGCGGTCGCGCGCCGGCTTGTCGCCCGCGCTGAAGTAGAGATCCTCGACCGCCGCGAGCCAGGCGCGCTCGCGCTCGGTCGGCGCGGCGGCGCGGCGCTCCTCGCGGCTCGCCCCCAGCGTCTCGAGCGCCGCGCGGCCGGCCGCGACGTCGACCTGCACCCAGATCGGGTGGTTGTGGGTCATCGCCTCGCCCCAGGCGGCGAGCGCGAATCCGGGCTCGAGCTCCCGCGCGCGGCGAAAGGCGGCGCGCGCGTCCTCGTACTCGAAGCTGTGCAGCCAGAGGACGCCGCGCAGGAAGTGCCGCTGCGCCTCGGCGCCGGCCGAGGTCGGGAACTCGATCCGGCCGAGCGGGCCTGGATCGGCTCCCCCGCCGCCGCCGCCGTGGTCCCCGCCGTGGCCACCGCAGGAGAGCGCGCCGGCGGCGGCGGGCATGACGGCCGCCGGCGCGGCGGCGAGCACCGCGGCGAGGACCAGCCCGGGGAGGCGGCGCGCCGGCGACATCCCGACCTCCCTACTCCGCCGCCGGTCCGGCCGGCGCATCCCCGCCGCCGTCGCCGCCGCCGACCAGGAACCGCTCGAGGAACAGCACCGAGGCGTGGGTGAAGAAGTCGCGGTTGCTCTTCTTGTCGAAGCCGTGCCCCTCGTCCTTGGCCAGCAGGTACCAGACCGTGCCGCCGTGCTCGCGGATGACCTCGACCATCTGCTCGCTCTCGCTCGCCGGCACCCGCGGGTCGTTGAGCCCCTGGACGACGAACAAGGGCTTGCCGATCTTCGCCGCGTGGTTGTTCGGCGAGATGCGCTCGAGGACGGCGCGCATCTCGGGGTCGCGCTCGTCGCCGTACTCGACGCGCCGCAGGTCGCGCCGGTAGTCGGAGGTGTTCTCGAGGAAGGTGACGAAGTTGCTGATCCCGACGAGATCGACCCCGGCGCGCAGCCGGTCGTTGAAGTGCACCATCGAGGCGAGCACCATGTAGCCGCCGTAGGAGCCGCCGACCACCGCCACGCGCGAGGCGTCGAGCTCGGGCCGGGTCGCGATCCAGTCGAGCAGGGCGCCGATGTCGCGCACCGAGTCCTCGCGCTTGTCGGCGTTGTCGAGCAGGAGGTAGCTCTTGCCGTAGCCCGAGGAGCCGCGGACGTTGGGGAAGAGCGCGGCGGCGCCCATTTCGAGCACGTAGTACTGGGTGATCGGGTTGAAGAACGGCCGCGCCTGCCCCTCCGGACCGCCGTGGATGTTGATCACCACCGGGAACGGCCCCGCCCCCGGCGGCCGGTAGTAGAAGGCCGGGATCCGGCGCGGCGCGCCGCCGACCTGGTCGAAAGTCGGGAAGTGGACGAGCGTGGGGTTGACGAAGGTCGAGGTGTCGAGCCCGCCGGCCTCGCTGAACGTCCACTGGACGAGCTTCCGTGCGTCGAGATCGATCGCGTAGACGTCGCCCGGGGACTGCGACGAGATCAGGGTCAGCCCGAGCTGCTTGCCGTCCGGGCTGAACTCGAGGCCGAAGACCTGGCCCGGCGGCAGCTCGGGCAGCGGCAGCTCGGCCATGGTCGCGACGTCGCGCAGGTGGAGCCGCGCGATGCCGTCCTCGTTGACCGTGAACGCCAGGCGCTTGCCGTCCGGCGAGAGCGCCAGCCCCTCGACGTCCCACGGGACATCGGCGGTCAGCGTCCGCGAGTCGCCGCTCGCGAACTCGAGGTAGCGCAGGTGGTGGAACTCGCTCCCCTCGTCCGAGGTGTAGTAGAGCCCCTTGCCGTCGCGCGCGAACACGGCGTCGCCGTACGCGATCTTCTCCTCGCTCGGGTTCAGCTCGGTCAGCTCGCCGGTCGCGAGGTCGAGCAGGTGGGGATAGCTCTCGTGGGCGGAGACCAGGCGCGCGACCAGGAGCTTCGAGTCGTCGGGCGACCACTCGCCGGCCGCCCAGGCGCCCTCGGGCTCGAGCACGGCGCGGTCGGCGCCGGGCCGGCCGACGTCGCCGACGTAGATGTCCCAGTCGCGGCCGTTTCTGCGCGTGGTGAAGTAGGCGTAGCGCTTGCCGTCGTTCGACCACTGGGCGCCGCCGTTGCGCGAGGCGCCGTCGGTCAGCATGCGGTAGCGGCCGTCGGCGAGGTCGAAGAAGTAGAGCTGGTAGTTCTCGGAGCCGCCGACGTCCTTGCTGAACAGGAAGCCCCCGACCTCGGCGCTCGGGCTCGGCTCGCCGCCGCCGACCGGCTCGTCGAAGAACGTGAGCTGGCGGCGCGCGCCGCCCGGCTCGCGCACCCAGTGCACCTGGCTGGTCTCGCCGAAGCGGGTCGAGATCAGCACCCCCTGCCCGCCCGCGTGCCAGCCGGCGAGCGAGGCCGAGCGGGTGTTCTCGTACTGCCGGATCCGTTCGGCGACGCGGTCCGGGATCTCGGGGATGCCCTCGATCACCAGGTTGCCGCGCTCGACGCGCTCGACCTCGGCCGCCGTCGAGGGGGCGCCGGCGAGGGCGGTGGCGAGGGCGAGCAGGGCGAGGGTGGGCGCATGCGGTCGGTGGTCCATCGCTGCCTCCGTGTCGGTCGTGGATCGGGAGCGGCACCACGGGTGCGGGCGGCGCCTCGGGATTCTACACGGCTGAGATACGGCGCCGGCGCGCCGGCGTTTCGCGCCGCGCCGAAAGGGCACTGGGGGCCCCTCTTGAAACCGAAGGGCCTGAAAGCGGAAGAGGCCCCGATCCCCCGCGGGCGGGGACCGGGGCCTCAGCGGTTCGCTTCGGTGACGTTGGGTTGCCCCGAGGAGGGGTCACCGGCCCAACGGCGCCACGGCCGCATGGGGGGCACCCGCTACGGGGACGTCACCTCCACGGAACCATAGCTGTCAGGACTCACTGGGCCACCTCCTTTCTGGGCGTGTCCGTCGTCGGCGGGTCCCAGCCCGCCCGGCTCCGTGGGCCGCCCAAGCCTCTTGAGAGCCGCCGCGTCGCCCCTGATGCTGCGGGGGCGCGCGGACACACCGATGCACAAATAGTGCTCCGATCCGCCGCCGCTGTCAACCCGCGGCCGCGATCGCGGTCGGCGAGGCGCGCGACCCGGCGCCCGGTCACGGGGCGCTACGCGGGCGCGCCGGGGGCGGGCGCCGCCGCCGCGAGCCGCCCGTCGAGCCCGAGCCGCTCGGCGGCGCCGGACATCGCGGCGAGGACGTTGCCGACGTGCTGCCACAGCTCGAGGCCGCCGCCGAAGCAGACCCGGCTGAAGTCCTCGGTCGCCTTCGCGACCTCCTCGCGGTCGACCCCGGCCGCGAACAGCTTGTCCTTCCAGTTGCGCTTGATCGACTTGACCGCGAGCTGCCGCACGTCCTTGTGCGGCCGCACGAACGCCGCGGCGATGATCAGCCCGGTGATCTCGTCGCAGGCGAGCAGCGCGTAGTCGAGCGGGTGCGCGCGCTCGACGCCGGTGCCCGCGGTGTTGTGCGAGAGGATCGCCTGCACCACCTCCTCCGGCGCCCCGCGCGCGCGCAGGATCGGCGCCCCCTCCTTCGGGTGCCGCTCGAGCGCCGGGTGGACCTCCCAGTCGAAATCGTGGAGCAACCCCGCGAGCCCCCAGGTCTCCACGTCCTGCTTCAGCTCCCCCGCGTACCAGCGCACCGCCGCCTCGACGGCGAGCATGTGGCGGCGGAGGTTCTCGTCCTTCACGTGCTCGGTGACGATGCCCCAGGCAGTGTCTCGGTCCATCGGGTCCTCCCTGCGCGTCGGCGATCCTTCTCAGCCAGCCACCTGTGCCGGCCGCACGGCGACGAGGTCGTCCTCCCGGACCGATCGCACATCGTGTTCCCTCAGCGTGACCAGCGCCAGGGTCTGACCGGACGCGGCCACGAACTCCACCATCAGCCCGTCGGGTTCGCAGACCTCGACCACCGCGCCGAGATCGCCGGCGCGCAGGCCGTGAACAGGGAGGTCGTGGCTCAGGACAACGGTGTCGAGCGTTGCGTATTTCATGGACCAGCTCCTGGTGTCGCCGTGACCAGTCGCGGGAAGGTCTCGCCATGGCGGATGATCCAGACCGTGACGAGCTTGAAGGTCCTCGCGGACGGCCCCTCCACGGTACCACGCACGAGGAACATCCGGCCGAAGGCACTCGGTCTCCCGACCTCGGCTTCACCCTCGCGCGCCAGGCGCAAGAGGTCCGCCTCCAGCCGCCGCCAGCCATCACGGGCGTAACCGAATCGGACAAAGAACGCGGCCTTGAACCGACCGACGGGGTGGACGGGAGAGAGCAGGTAGTCTCGGACCTTTGCCGGCTCGATCCGGGCGTGCTCCGCGGCGGGCAGCCTCATCACCAGGCAAGGGGTCCGATTCCCAGGCGATCGACGCCGGATCGCGGACACAGTAACATCGGATTGCCGATACAGAGAAGAGAATGACCTGGATAGCAACCCTCTCCTCCAGGGGCCGGCTCGTCCTCCCCAAGGCGCTCAGGGAGAAGCTGGGTGCGAAGCCGGGCATGAAGGTCGTGTTCACCGAACGCGAGGGCCGGTTTGAATTCCGGCTCTACGGTGGTGACCTCGGTCGCTGGTACGGCGCCGCCAAGCGCGAGGAAGTGCCCTACGACCTCGAGCAGCTCCGATTTCCGCCTGGCGTCGAGGCCCGCCTTACCGCTCTCCTCGACCGCCAGAACCGCGGCGACGAGCTGACGCCGGAGGAACGCCGCGAGGCGGAGGGGCTCGTCGACCTCTCGGAGCTGCTCTCCTTGCTGCGGCTCCGCGCCCAGCGGTGCCACTCCCCATCCTGACCTGGCGGTCCTCACGACCGCTACGGTTGCCGCCCGGCCTCCTCCGCCGCCCGCTCGAGGTTGAGGGCGAGGAGCTGCTCGAGGAGCTGCTCGTCGGAGAGGCCGGGGTCCCAGCCGTAGGCGGCGAAGACGGCGTCGTCGAGCTTGCGGTGGGCGAGGTCGAGCCAGGCCGGGCGCTGGTTGTAGAGGTTGGTCAGCGTGCGGCGCTTGAGCTGCTCGGCGCACTCGTCGTCCTTGGCCACCAGCCGCGGGTAGCGCACTGTGCCGATACCGCGACCGTCCGGATCGTGGACGTAGCGTTTCCATGGGCCGTCCACCGAGCCGGGGAACTCCAGCACGTCCTCCCGCGTCCACTCCGGTGGATCGAGCCAGCGCTCGCGGAGGGAGTCGAGCTCGCGCGCGGACGCGGCGATCGCTTGCTCCTGCTCGGGGGTGGGGCGGGGGAAGGGGAAGGTCTCGAAGCAGGTGGTGGGGGTGTAGCGGAAGCCGCTCTCGCGTTCGCGGACTTGCGTGCCCTGGGCTCGGGCCCATACCTCGTGCGGCTTCGAATGAAGAAGCCCGAGCCACCGATCGTCCGCCCAGGCGAACACGATGAGCTGGTGATCCGGCAGCGTCGGCGCGGCCAGCCAAACGAAGAGCCGGTGCTTCGCGACGGTGGGCGTGGCGATAAAGCGCGGTAAGAGCCTCAGCGACCGGCTCATCGCCGGCCGCGGCTCGACGTGAATCCACCACCGCCGGCGATAGGCGTCTCGCCGATTGGTCAGCCTCGCCGGCTTCACGCGCTCCGTCACCAGCGCGAACGGCGCCTCGTACCGTGCGGCCTGCTCTTCGGATCGCTCGCCGAAATCGACGATGTAGCGCTCGCTCGACCGCCGCGTGATGTCCTGCCCGTTCACCCACGGAACGATCACGTCCGAGTTCGGCCGCCCGTGCGGATTGACCTGCCGCAGCAGCTCGATCGCCTCCCCGGGGTCTGCTCGCGGTCCCACGGGCAGCCGTCGGGGGCGCGGAGTGTCGAGGTCGAACGCGCCGCCCTTCGTATCGCCCATGAACGCGCGATCCCGCAGCTCGGGCAGCCGGCGCGCCGCCGTGACGTCGGCCGCCAGCGCCGTCAGGTTGCTGTGGATGCGCTCCACTGGCTTGCCGTCGAGCCGGCGCTCGGTCTCTTGGCCGCCGTCGAAGCCGACCATCGACACGTGGACGTTCGCGCCTTCGATCACCCAGTCGCGATCGCTCTCGGCGAAGAAGATGTCGCCGGTCCGCTTGATCCGCTCCAGCGCCTCGCGGTTGGCGCCGCCACGGATGCCCTGCGTCGCGAGCAGCCCGGCCCGCTTGGCTGCCCCGCGTTCGATCTGCGCCCGCCCCTTCTCGAACCAGTAGGCGACGAGGTCCGCCTCGGCGGGCACGCGGTCGCGCCAGACCGCGAAGAGCGCGTCCACGTACTCGCTGCCCAGCTCGGTGCGCATCTTCTTGCCGCCGAGAAACGGCGGGTTCCCCACGATGAAGTCCACCCGCGGCCACTCCGGCTCCCGCGGGGTCTCAGGGTCGGAGAGGTCGAGGATCGCGTCCTTGCACTCGAAGGTGTCCATCGGCCGGAGCACCGGGTCGTCCGGCTCGCCGAAGCCGTTGTTCCGCGTCCACTGGAGGTAGCCGATCCAGACCGTCATCTGCGCCAGCTCGAAGGCGTAGGGGTTGACCTCGATGCCGTGGAGCTGCCACGGCCCGACCAGCGGCAAGAGCCCGGGCAGCCCCCGGTCCATCGCGTAGAGGACGACCTCCTTCTCCAGGTCCTTGAGCTTCTGGAGCGTGACGTAGAGGAAGTTGCCCGAGCCGCACGCGGGGTCGAGCACCTTGACGTGGACCAGGCGCTCGTGGAAGCGGCGGAGCTGAAGCTGCGCCTCGGTGCGGGCCTTGCGCAGCTTGGCGCCGCTCAGGGGCGCCGCCGGCTTGCCCTTCGGGTTCTTGCTGCCGGTCGCGAGGAGGTTTTCGACCGTCTCGCAGACCGCACGCCACTCGCGGCGCAGCGGCTGCATCACCACCGGCTCGACCAGGGTCTCGATGTCGTCGCGGCTGGTGTAGTGGGCGCCGATCTGGGAGCGCTTGTCCGGGTCCATGCCGCGCTCGAAGAGGGTGCCGAAGATCGAGGGGTCGACGGCGCTCCAGTCGAGCCGGGCGGCCTCGTAGAAGGCGTGGATCTCCTCGGCGGTCAGCTCGAGCACCGGGCCGGCCTCGAACAAGTTGCCGTTGAAGCGGCGGATCGGCTCGAGCCCGAAGAAGCCGCCGCCAGCCATGGCGTCGAAGAGCTGGCGGGCGAAGCGCGGGAAGAGGCTCGGGTCGCGCCGGCTCTGCTCGAGGAGGCGGGTGAAGACCAGGTTGGGCAGGAGCCCGATGTCCTCGGCGAAGAGCGAGAAGACGGCGCGGTCGAGGAACTGCGCGACCTCGTGCGGATCGAGGCCGCGCTCGCGGAGGGCGAGCGCGATCTCGGCCACCCGGCGCGCGGCCTCGGTGGTGATCGCCTCGCTGGTCGCGCCCGGGGTGAGCTTCTGCGGCGCGTGGAAGACCGCGCGCAGGATCTCCAGGCTGCGCGGCTCGCCGAGCGCGGCGAGCGGGATGTCGTGGACCTCGTGCCGGGTGTTGGTGAAGTTGGTGTGGACCACGAAGCGCGCCATGTCGCTGACCACCAGGAGCGGCGGGTTGTCGAGCGCCTCGCGGTACTGGAGGAGCTGGTCGTAGGCCTTCTCCAGGCTCGATCCCGTGCGCTTGTACTCCCAGGCGAAGAAGCCGCGCTTCCAGACGTCGGCCCAGCCGTCGCCGCCGCCGTGCTTGCTCGCGCCGCGCTCGAACGTGAACCACTCCCCCGCCGGATCGGCCGCCGCCGGCTTCGGGTGCTCGAACAGCTCGCACAGGTCGAGGAAGTGCTGCTGCGCCGCCGACCGCTCGGAGAGGTCGGCGCGGCTCCACTTGGCGATGAACTCGGCGGGGTTCATGGGCGCAGTGGGGTTGTGCAGTCCGGTGCACCCGTCCGGTCAGCGCCTTTCGAGCCGCGCACGCAGCGTCGCGAAAACCTCTTCGTGGGAGACCGTTCGGCCGGCGCGGACGTCGGCTTCGGCTTGAGCGATCAACCCCAGCAGGTGGATTGCGTCCGCGTCACTACCGGAGGCCGCCGCCGCGCGGATGTCGCGCAGGATCTCCTCAGGCTCGCGGTCATCCTCCCACGTGCCGAGCACCTCGAAGAACTTCTTGGGCAGTCGTTTCATGCTCACCTCCCGAGCGAGCCTATCGCGGCCTTTCCCCCACAGCCCGACTACTGCCCACCCCTTGCCCCTCCCCCCGCCCCTCCCATAGCCTCCGCCCCCGATGCGCCTCTCCTTCAAGCCGTCCCTCTCGTGGCTGCTGGTCTTCGTGCCGGTGGCGGCGGTGCTCGAGTGGCTCGCGCCGGAGCGGCACACGCTGGTGTTCGGGGCGGCGTGCGTGGCGGTGATCCCGCTCGCCGGGTGGCTGGGGAAGGCGACCGAGCACCTGGCCGAGCACACCGGCGAGGGGGTGGGGGGGCTGCTCAACGCCACGTTCGGCAACGCCGCCGAGATGATCATCGCGATCATGGCGCTGCGCCACGGGCTGACCGAGGTGGTCAAGGCCTCGATCACCGGCTCGATCATCGGCAACGTCCTGCTCGTGCTCGGGGCGTCGTTCCTCGCCGGCGGGCTGCGCCACAAGCGGCAGACCTACAACACCCAGGGCGCGCGCATCCAGGCGACGCTCCTGACCCTGGCCGCGGTGGCGCTGGTCTCGGAGGCCGCGTTCCACCACCTCGGGGGTGCGGACGCGATCCCGCGCGAGGTGCCGCTCACGCTCGCGGTCGCGGGGGTGCTGATCACCGCCTACGCGCTCGGGCTGGTCTTCTCGCTGCACACGCACAAGCACCTGTTTGCCGGCCACCGCGCCGAGGCGGCCGAGGTCGAGGCCGCCGCGACCGGCCGCGGCTGGAGCCTGGCCAAGTCGTTCGCGGTGCTCCTCGCCTCGACCGCGTTCATCGCCTGGATGAGCGAGATCCTGGTCGGCTCGGTCGAGGGCGCGGCGGCCACGCTCGGCATGAGCGAGCTGTTCGTCGGCGTGGTGGTGGTGGCGATCGTCGGCAACGCCGCCGAGCACTCGACCGCGATCCTGATGGCGTGGAAGAACCGCAACGACCTCGCGCTCTCGATCGCGGTCGGCAGCTCGATCCAGATCGCGCTCTTCGTCGCCCCGGCGCTGGTCTTCCTCTCCTACTGGATCGCCCCGCGCCCGCTCGACCTGATCTTCACCCCCGCCGAGGTGCTCGCGGTGGTGCTCGCGGTGTGGGTGACCGAGCAGATCTCGGGCGACGGCGAGTCGAACTGGCTCGAGGGGGCGATGCTGCTCGCGGTCTACGCGATCCTCGGGGCGGTGTTCTACCTGCTGCCGGCGGGCGCGGGGCACTGAGGGCGCTCGCTCAGCCCACCAGGCGGAGCCACTCCGAGACGAGATTCGTGTAGTCGTTGAAGGTCAGTTCGTCGTCCTCGATCTTCAGCTCCGCGCACATCTCCGGCAGTTGCCCGCGGAAGAGCGCGTAGCGGCGGCTGATCTCCTTGCCGCCGGGGATCGACTTGCGCCCGGAGGAGTCGCGCAGCCAGTTCCGGACCAGCTTGATCGCCTCGCCGGCGTCGTTCCCGTGCGGGCGGATCTCCTGGCCGGCGAGGTCCGAGATGAAGGCCTGATAGCGGTACGGCTCTCTGTCCAGGATGAGGCAGGCCTTCGCTCTCTGCCGATCGCGGCCGAACCGCTTGGCGCCGAGGAACATCCCCAGCTCGAGCGGCATGTTGAAGCGCGGGAGGCTCGTCCTCCCGTCCAGCTCGGTGCGTGAGACGTCGTGGATGCCGAACTTCGATTCGGCGATGATCCCCGCGATCTTTTCGATCCGGACCTGGCTGGAGTCGTCGATCTCGAGCGCGCATCGAGCCACGAAGCCGCAATCGAAGACGGCGAAGACGACGGCCCGGAAGATCGGATGGTAGGCCTGATCGAACGGGCAGTTGACGAAGACGTTGTCGGAGTATCGGGAAGCGGCCACGGCGGGGACCTCGTCGCAGGCGCTTCACCGCTGCCGGCGCTACTTCTTGGTCACCGGTTTCTTGGCCGCCGGCTTCTTGGCAGCTACCTTCTTGACCGCCCGGTTGATCGCGGCTTTCTTCGCGGCCGGTCTCTTGGCCGCCGCCCTGACCTTTCTCGATGCCACGGCCCACCTCCTCGCGCTGTCTGACCTCACCGACTCTACACCGATCTCCTCTAGCACCAAGCCTCGAGCCCTTGATACGCCGCCGGCGCGCCGGCGGATGAGCGCCCCTCAGCCTAGCGACGGATCCAGGAAGTTGAAGGTCAGCAACGCCACCAGCGTGGCGACCAGGAGCGCCAACGCGATCAGCCGCGACAGCAGAAAGGCGGCGCCGCGCAAGCTCCGGACCGCCGGCAGGTCACCGGCCCAACGCGCCAGCGCGAGGCCGATGAGCAGCGCCGCGATCCCGGCCGCCGCCGCCCACAGCGCCGGCGTCAACAGGCCGTCGCAGACCCCGGCCGCGGCCGGCGGTGCGGGCGCGGAGCGGAAGGACGGGCTGGCGGAGGCGGCCAGGGCGTCGCAGAAGCGATCGAGGACGAAGGCGCAGCCGAGCGTCACCGCGCCTCCGGCGAGCGCCTTGACCGGCGAGCCCGGATCGAGCGAGAAGAGCCCCATTGGGCGATCATTCTACCGCGGGAGTCTGGAGGAACCTTGCCTGCCGGCCGCCGTTTGTGGCAGAAAGGGCCGCCCGCCACTGAAGATCGATCTCCCGCTCCGACAGGAGTTTGCGCGATGAAAAAAGCGTTCGCCTCCGCCGTCCTGGTCGTCCCCGCCTTGTTCGCTTCCACCCTCGCGGCCTCCGCCGCCCCCGCCCCGGCCGCCCCCGCGGCCGAGGAGCAGCCCGCCGCCAAGCGCGCGTTCGAGCTGCGCGACCACTACCGGGTTGCCGCCGTCGGCGCACCGGCGGTGTCGCCGGACGGCTCGAAGGTGGCGGTGGCGGTGACCCGCTTCGACTTCGACGCCGGCACGAGCTGGTCGAACCTCTGGATGTTCGCCGCCGACGGCTCCGGCCTGCGCCAGATGACGCGCGGCGAGCAGTTCGACTCCGATCCGCTCTTCTCGCCCGACGGCAAGAGCCTGGTCTTCGTCTCCGACCGCGGCGACGAGAGCCAGCTCTGGACGATGCCGGTCGACGGCGGCGAGCCGTGGCAGCTCACGAAGTTCCCGCCCGGGGTCGCCGCGCCGCGCTTCTCGCCGAACGGCAAGTACCTGGCGGTGACCTCCGAGGTCTACCCCGAGTGCGGCGCCGACGCCGAGTGCAACGAGAAACTGGCCGAGGACGACGACGACGGCAAGCTCGACGTCCACGTCGCCGACGAGCTGCTCTACCGCCACTGGACGGCCTGGCGAAACGGCCGCTATCCCCACGTGCTCTTGGTCGAGGCGGCGACCGGGAAGGTCCTCCAGGACCTGACGCCCGGCAAGTGGGACAGCCCGACCTTCTCGCTCGGCGGCGCCCGCGGCTACGACTTCTCGCCCGACGGCAAGGAGCTGGTCTACGTCGGCAACCATGACCCGCGGCCGGCCGAGTCGACGAACGCCGATCTCTGGCGGGTGGCGATCGACCCCGAGCGCGAGATCACCGAGACGACCGCGATCAACCTGACCGCCGCCAACGGCGGCTGGGACGGCGCCCCGCTCCACTCCCCCGACGGCCGCTGGATCGCCTTCTTGAGCCAGGGGACGCCGGGCTACGAAGCGGACCTCTTCCGGGTCGCGCTCCTCGAGCGGGCGACCGGCGCCGTGCACTACCTGACCGACCGCGCCTCCTTCGACGACTGGGCGGACGAGCTCGCATGGGCGCCCGACGCGCGCGCGCTCGTCTTCCAGGCCGAGCGGCGCGGGCGGACGCCGCTCTACCGACTGGCGCTGAGCGAAGACGGCGAGCGGCTGGGCATCGAGGAGCTGTTCACCCACGGCCTGCTCGACGGCTGGAAGCTCGCCCCGGACGGCTCGGCGGTGATCTACACCCGGCGCACGGTCGGCGAGCCGACCGAGGTCTTCCGACGCGCCCTGTCGCCGGCCGCCGGCGCCGCTCCCGAACGGCTCACCACGTTCAACGCCGACCTCGAGGCCGAGGTCGACATCCGCCCGGCCGAGGAGATCTGGGTCCCCGGTGACGGCGACTACGACGTCCAGGTCTTCCTGGTCAAGCCGCACGGCTTCGACCCGGCCAAGAAGTACCCGCTGATCCTGAACGTCCACGGCGGCCCGCAGTCGCAGTGGGCGGACGCCTACCGCGGCGACTGGCAGGTCTACCCCGGGCAGGGGTACATCGTCGCGTTCCCCAACCCGACCGGCTCGCCCGGCCGCGGCCAGGACTTCGTCGACGCGATCGGCTGCGACTGGGGCGGCCGGGTCTACCGCGACGTGATGAAGGTCGCCGACGCGGTCGCCGCGCTCCCCTACGTCGATCCCGACCGGATCGGCGCCATGGGCTGGTCCTGGGGCGGCTACATGATGATGTGGCTCGCCGGCCGCACCGACCGCTTCGCCGCGCTCGCCGCGATGATGGGGGTCTACGACCTGCCCTCGATGTGGGGCGCGACCGAGGAGCTGTGGTTCGTCGAGAAGGACCTCTGCGGCGTGCCCTGGGAGTCCGAGCACTACCGCACCTGGAACCCCTCCGCGTTCGCCGGCGAGTTCGGCCGCTTCAAGACCCCGACCCTGGTCGTCACCGGCGAGAAGGACTACCGCGTCCCCTACACCCAGAGCTTGCATTTCTTCAGCGCGCTCCAGAAGCAGGGCGTGCCCTCGCGCCTGGTCGTCTTCCCCGGCGCCGGCCACTGGCCCGGCTGGAAGGAGATGGCGTTCTATTACAACGCCCACCTCGACTGGTTCCACCGCTGGCTCGGCGGCCCCCCGGCGCCGTTCGACGTCCACGAGATGGCGCGCAACCGGGCGCCGGAAGGGTGGGGGGAGAAGGAGTAGCGCCCGGCTACCCCGCCCGCAGCTCCGCGAGCCGCGCCCGCACCTCGTCGGCGTGACCCTGGACGCGGACCTGCGGCCAGTGGTGCGCGACGCGGCCCTCGGGGTCGATCAGGACGGTCGAGCGGACGACGCCCGCGCGGGCCTTGCCGTAGAACGTGATCTCCCCCCAGGCGCCGTAGTTCTCGATCGTGCCGTGGCCGGGGTCGGAGAGCAGGCGCACCTCGAGGTCGTGCTTGGCGATGAAGTCGCGGTGCGACTCCGGGGAGTCGGGGCTGCAGCCGAGCACCACCGCGTCGAGCCCCTCGAAGGCCTCGATCCCGGCGGTGAAGTCGCACGCCTCGATGGTGCAGCCCGGGGTGTCGTCCTTCGGGTAGAAGAAGAGCACCACCCAGCCGCCGCGCAGGTCGGCGAGGCGCACCGGCTCGCCGTCCTGGTCGGGCAGGGTGAAGTCGGGGGCCGGCAGGCCGGTCTCGATCATCGCTCGCCCTCCTCTCGGCCGCCCGGGTCGTGCGGACTCGGCGCGGCGAAGACCATGGTCCAGTAGTGGCGATACGGCCCGCCGCGGCGGTCGGGAGCGCAGTCGCCGTCGCGGTCGAGACGCACGCCGGGGCGGTCGTCCGGATCGGAAGCGTAGCCGATTCCGGTCTCGACGAAGTCGCGCGACAGGAGGTTGTCGCGGTGCCCGCGGCTCCCCAGCCACTGGGCGAGCACGTCGGCGGCGTCGCTTCGGCCGGCGGCCACGTTCTCGCCCACCGCGCGCCAGAGGTAGCCGGCGTCCTCGACCCGCCGCCAGGGGAGGCTCCCGGTGTCGGGATCGCAGTGGTCGAAGAAGCCGCGCTCGGCCATCGCGCGGCTGTGCGCGGCGGCGGCCGCGTCGAGGCGCGAGTCGGCTGAAAGCGGCGCCAGCCCGCGGCGGGCGCGCTCGCGGTTGACCGCGGCCAGGAGCCGGCGCTCGGGACCGTCGGCCGGCCGGCCCGCGGGGGCGGGCGCCGCCAGGACCAGGGCGAGGATCGCGATCCACCCCCTTCCGG
>CAZNIX010000028.1:664-20639 GCA_964573125.1 uncultured Thermoanaerobaculia bacterium | reverse complement strand
CCGGCCGCCTGGGCAAGGCGGGCGCGGCGGCCGGCCGGCGCGGCGAGGGGATCTTCACCCTCGACATGCTCCCCGCCGATTTCGGCGACTGCCTGTGGCTCGAGTACGGCGATCCCGCGGACCCGTCGCGGGTGCTGATCGACTGCGGTCCGCCGACCACCTTCCCGCGCCTCAAGGCGAAAGTCGAGGCGCTGCCCGCGAAGGACCGCCGCTTCGAGCTGTTCGTGCTCACCCACATCGACAACGACCACATCGGCGGCACCATCCCGTTCTTCGCCGACGAGAAGCTCGGCGTCGAGTTCGGCGACGTCTGGTTCAACGGCTGGCGGCACCTCCCCGCCGACAAGCTCGGCGCCAAGCAGGCGGAGATCTTCTCGACCCTGGTGCGCGACCGCAAGCTGCCGTGGAACGCCGCCGCCGACGGCGGGCCGCTCGTGGTCGGCCCCCCGACGGCCAAGGGCGGGGATCTCCCGGTCTACACCCTGCCCGGCGGCCTGCGCCTGACGCTTCTCTCCCCCACCCGCGACCGCCTCGCGAAGCTCCGCGTGCGCTGGGAGAAGGAGCTGCGCGCGCACGGCCTGACCCCGGGCTCGAAGGTCGATTACCGGAAGTTCCTCGGCGGCACCCGCACCGCCTCGACCGACGTCGACGCGCTCGCCGCGAGCAAGTTCAAGACCGACGTCACGCCGCCCAACGGCAGCAGCATCGCGTTCCTCGCCGAGTTCGAGGGGCGGGCCGCGGTGTTCGCCGCCGACGCGCACGTGCCGGTGCTCGTCGACTCGATCCGCGCGCTCCTGCGCCGGCGCGGCGAGGAGCGCCTGCGCTGCGACCTGCTCAAGGTCGGCCACCACGCCAGCCAGGGCAACACCTCGACCGAGCTGATCGACCTGCTCGACTGCCCGCGCTACCTGATCTCGACCTCCGGCGCGCGCTTCCACCACCCCGACCGCGAGACCGTCGCGCGCCTGATCCGGCACGGCGGCGAGCGCCCCGAGATCTGCTTCAACTACCGCAGCAAGGACAACCAGGTGTGGGCGCGCGAGGATCTCCAGGAGCGCTGGGGCTACCAGGCGCTGTTCCCGGAGGAAGACGAGGGCGGGTTCAAGGTCTCGTTGCTGTAAGTCACCGCCCCCAGCTTGCCACCCGCCGTTCGCGAGCATGGTCCCGCGGCTCCGCCGCTTGACGCCCTCGCGTTCGGGAACTCGCCGAACCGTTCACCCCGCCGGTCGACTCCACACGTTCGTCGTCCTCCATCTCATGTCAGGGAAATCACGCCGTCGGAGGGCTCTTTCCCCCATGGGGATTTTAGTTGGCTTGACAGGATATCGGAGGTCGAGATAGATAGTCGTGAGGTAGAATGGAGAACGTTCCCCCAGGCAATCCACTGGACGACTGGTCCGACGAACCCATGCCGTTCCCAGCGACACCTCGCGGAACCGGCACCCGACCGTGGCCGCCGGCTGCGAATACCGGCGGCGGGCCGACGCGACGGGCGCCCGCCGGCTCCGGTGGGGGGCGACGCCGGTGAACCGGGTCCAGCACCTGCTCGCCTATCTCGAGGGCCAGCTCGCCTCGAGGATCAACCACTTGGGCGCCGGCATCCAGCCCGTCCTGGCCCGGCTCGCCCTTCTGAGCATCCACATCCGCGAGCCCCGGCCGTCGGTGAAGCGCACGGTCGGCCTCGCCGCCGAGGTGCTGTCCGAGCTCGCCTGCCTCTTGGCCGCCGAGGCCGAGCTGAGCACCGACGAGATCGTCGATCTGTTCCGCAACGCCGTTGATCGGCCGGATCAGCCGCGGAGCCCGGATCTTCGGGCGGCGCGCGCGGATCTCAGCGTGGCGATGGACCATGCGATGGACTTGGGGCGAGCAGTCCTCGATCTCACAGCAGGCAAGCTGCACACCGAGCGCTCGTTGATCGACTCCGCCGCCGGCGTCGCCGGCGGCGTCTTCGACGCCGTGCTGAAGTCCACGTCCTTCGATGCGGATTCACCCTGAGCAGCTCCCTGCGTCCTGCCGTTCGGTGCCACCGCGCCGGCCGGCACTGGTGACCAACTCCCCGAGGTCGAGAGCGCAGAGCGCTTCCTGGACCAGGTACCACGCATCCTGCCGGACGGCGCAGAGGTCCCGGACCGCCCAGCGGGCCAGGGTCAGCAGGCCCTCGCTGCGGGAGACCGCGGCCTGGTATCGCCACCGGCTGCCGCCGCGCTTCTCACCCGCGACCCAGCCCTGCTCCATCAGCTCGACGAGCAAAGTCGAGGTGGTGTTGATTCGCCGTCCCGCGCGCTCGGGATACCGCCGGGCGATGGCATCGTGCAGGGCGCGCGTGGTCTGCGGCCGTTCTCGCTCCCAGAGCACCTCGAGAACCTCCCGGCCCGCAGGCGTCAGCGGCGGCAGGGAGGGAGGTTCACCTTCCCCCGGCGCCGGCCTCTGCTCGAGACCCTGCGCCGGGTGCTCGCGCGAGGTGCGCCGGCGGAGTTGCGCGCCGGAGGCTCGGTGCGGGTCGGTGGATCTGGACATGGTTTACCCACGGAGGCAAATGATTCTCTCATGGAGCATCGCCCCGTGTCACCCGGGCTTGCCCCGCACCTCGTCCACCCATACCCTCAGCGGCCAGGATCTGGACCAAGTTAGGTCACAGGTTAACTCTTGACGGATCTTAATCCAGGAGTTAAGATCTCCGTAGTGCGGGTGGGGAGACCGCCCGCTGAAGCCGTTTGGGATGTGCTGGCGATCTCCGACGCTGAGGGCAAGAGCTTGGCTGACGATCTGAGGAACGCAGACCCGGCTAACCACGACGCCACCAATATGCTGGCCGAACTGGAGAGGCGCGTGCCGGACCATGGCCCGAACTTCACGAACAAGACGAGATGCCGACCCTTGAGGGACAACATACTGGAGTTCAAACACGGTGTGGTTAGGGTGCTCTGGTTCTATGACGCAGGAGAACCCAAGGTTCGACGACGCATAATCTGTACGCATCTCTTCTATAAGCAGGGCCGAAGGACGCCGCCGCACGAGATTGAAAAGGCTAGAAAACGGCGTGTTCGATATCTGGAAGCAAAGGCGCGCGGTGATTTCATCGTCCCCGGCACTACTGTCTTGCCATTTCGAGGGAGGCGCAGATGAATGCGGGAGATCGGACTCTAGAGTACTGGATGTCTTTGGCTCGAATGGGATTCGAGGACGACTTGCATCGCTTGATGCAAGAAAAGGAAGTATCTCGAACTGCGCTAGCCAAGGCGATCGATGCAAGTCCAGCCTATATCAGTCAGCTGCTTAATGGAGCTGGCGGCAACTTCACATTGAAAACATTGACCAAGCTGGCGTGCGCCCTGGACGCGCTAGTACAGATTCGCCTTGTGCTTGATGGCAATGAAGTAGTCCGTGTCATGAGCATCGAGGAGGCTCGGCATTTCGATGACAGGAAAGAACGCGAGGTCAAAGTTCTAGAACCTGCCAGCCCTTCTTCCACCGCGCCCGCGCCAGCTCCCGGGCAATCCTAGACTTAGATCGCTCCTCCGCTGTCAGCCCGGGCCACGGAAGGGCGGGTGCCCTCCTCCGCATCTCGTTGATTCGTCGGGCTGAAAGGGACGGGG
The DNA here is from genome assembly GCA_964573125.1 of uncultured Thermoanaerobaculia bacterium. Taxonomy (GTDB): domain Bacteria; phylum Acidobacteriota; class Thermoanaerobaculia; order Multivoradales; family JBCCEF01; genus CAVSQV01. Next base: position 17,043 of record CAZNIX010000028.1, on the reverse strand, counting down.
AGGGCGAACGGCTCCGCGCTCGGCTACGAGCCGCCCGGTTGCTCGGCGCCCGCCGCCTGCCCGAGCGCCTGCTCGACCTCATCCAGCCAGCCGGTCTCGCCCCCCCGCTTGTCGCGCGCCGCGCGGATCAGGCGCAGGTTGCGCAGGGTCGTCTCCGGCTCCCAGCTCTCGCGCACCGCGGCGAGGGCGTCGCCGAGCGCCGCGGCGGCGGCGGCGGGATCGCCGGCGAGCACCGCCAGCTCGAGCAGCGTCGCGTGGTCCCAGTAGTCGGGCTCGCCGGCGGCGATCCGGCGTTTGACCGCGTAGGCGACTACCGGCAGGAGCTCGGTCCGCCGCGGGTCGGGGGGCTCGGCGAGCTCCATCAGGGTCACCGCGTTGACCCCCGGATAGGCGTCGCGCCAGTCGGTCTCGAAGCCCGCGAGGTAGGCCTCGATCGCCTTCTTGAGCAGGCCGCGGGCCTCGAGCGCGCGGCCGGCGTCGCGCGCCGCCTGCCAGCGGTCCTTGTAGACCCGGCCGAGGATGCCGTTGGTCTCGCTCGACGGTCCGCGGCGGGCGATCAGCTCGCGCAGCGCGCGCTCGGCCTTCTCGCCCTCGCCGGCGCGGTTGAGCGCGAGCGCGTACTGCTCCTGGACCATCACCGTGCGCGCGAGCGGCTCGGGGAGCGCCTCGACCAGCTCGATCATCTCCCGCCACGCCTTGACCGCGCGGAACGAGAGCATGAGGTCGATCGCCACCCCGGCCTCGAGCTCGGCGATCGGCCCCAGCTCGGCGCGCGCCGCGCGCACCGCGTCGGCGCCCTGGCGCCTCGCCTCGGCGAGCGCCTCCTTCTGCTTCGCCGAGTACTCGACGCGGCTGCGGAAGACGTCGGTCTTGAGCCGGCTGATGTCGGGCGGCGCCATGCCGTCGACGAGCTGGAAGATCGGGCTGTCGGTCGCCTCGGCCTCCGCGCGGGCGTGGCGCAGGAGGTCGGCGAGCTTGGCGCCGTCGGCCTCCGCCGCCGCCGGCGTCCCGGCCGGGTCGACCGCGTAGGGGAGACCGCGCAGCGGGCCGAGGTCGAACGGCAGCCGGGTGCCGGCGGCGAAGATCTGCACCGTCGAGCGCGGGCGGACCGCGTGGCGCACGCCCAGCTCGTAGTAGACGTTGGCGTTCGCGGTGGTCAGGTCGGCGACCGCGTACTCGCACAGGATCAGCCGCTCGAACATCGGCTTGTGGATGATCCCGCCGGCCTGCTCCTCGTCGGCGCGGATCGGCTCGAGGCCGGCGGCCGCGATCGCGGGGCGGATCAGGCGGGCGTAGACGGCGTCGAAATCGAGCGTGAGCCCGCTCGCCGGGTCGGCCTTGCGGCCGAACGGCATGAGCACGAAGCAGAGCGGCCGGTGCGTTTCGCTCAAGGCTGGCGGTCCCTTCCGGCGGCGCCGGCGGGGGCCGCCGCCGCGATTCTATTTCTTCGCCTCCGCCGAGAGCAGCGTCGTGCCGGTGACCGAGAAGTCGACCGGGAAGACTTCGAGCTTGACCTTCTGGTCGAAGTGGGTGTTGACCACGAAGAAGCGCTTGTCGCGGTACTTGAGCTTGGCCTCGGTCATCGCCCGGATGATCAGACTGACGTTGGCCGGGTCGTCGTCGGACATGCCGAAGCGCAGCTCGGCGTCGATCCCGTACTCCGCGATCGCGTCCTCGACGATCTGGAGGATCGCCCGCTTCTTGAGCGCCGGGACGGTCAGCTCGAGGTTCGGGTCGGCGAGCCCGTTGCGCCGCACCTCCTCGTTGGTCACCGGGTAGATCGACTTGTAGTGCGGCTCCTTCTCGATCAGGCCCCGCTCGAGCAGGACGCGGACGCCGGCCTTCATGGTCTCCGGGCTGTGGCCGCGCGCGGTGACGATCGAGACCGGCCGCTGGTTCCGGCAGGCGTACTGGAACACCGCCCAGGCCGGGCCCTGCCAGCCGTCGTCTCCGGAATCGAGCGCCTTTCCGACGTCGGCGACGAAGTGCTGCCGGCGGCCCGCGGCGACCTGCTCCGGCGGCAGGTCCCTGAAGTTGCGGAAGGTGCCGCCGAACTCCGCGAAGTTCTCCCACTTCCCCGCCTTGCCCAACTGCGGATGGACCAGCGCGTAGTCGCCGGTGGAGAGCGCGACCTCCTCCTTGGTCACCGTGTTCTGGACGAAGATCGTCGTGGTCAGGAACATGATGTTGTCGTCGAAATCGAACAGGTAGTAGCTGGTACCGCCCGGGCTCGTCGCCATTTCGTCTTTCCCTCCTAAGGCACCGCCACCGGCCGGCGCAGGTGCTGCTGTTGGCTCTCCGGGAACATCGAGGTGAAGAACTCCGACCAGCCGCCCATCCGCACGCGCAGCAGGTCGTAGCGCTCGGGGCGGGCGGGCGCGGCCGCGAGGGTCTCCGGCGAGGCGCAGGTGACGGTGAGGATGTTCGATCCCGCGCCGTTCGCGAACTGCTCGAGCACCTCGACGAGGTCGTCGAGCGGGAAGTCCTCGGCGATGTTGAAGTCGGTCGGCGCGCCGTCCCAGATCTTCGCGGCGCCGGCGCCGGTGTAGCCCGCGAGCGCGCGCGAGAACGTCGGCCGGGCGGGCGCCGGCTCGCGGTCCATCGGCGCCGGCGCCGGGCTGAGGTCCGAGGCGATCGCCTCGCCCAGCCGCCGGCCGTCGGCCGAGGCGCCGCTGCCGCCGCCGAACGCGACGAAGTTCTCGAAGGTGCCGACCCCGGGATGGACCTGGAAGCCGAACGGCTGCTCCTTCGTGCCGTACTTCTCGGCGTAGGCGATCATCTTCTCGGCGGTCGACGCGACCGGCTCGCGGAAGACCTTGACCGTGAGGTCGGCGATCCGCCCGAGGACCATGTCGCCGAGCGCGTCGACCTCCTTGTCCTGGCCGAGGCCGTAGCGCGGGTAGGAGAGGGCGACGTCCCGGAACCGCTTCCAGCGCTCGGCCTTGCCCTCGGTCCGGGTCGGGCCGATCAGCGAGCTGACGATCGGCTCGACCAGCTTGTGCCCCCAGTCGCAGGTCAGGCAGTCGACCAGCTCGGGCAGCGAGGTCACCGCGCTCTCCGGGTCGAACACCATCTTCTTGATGCAGTAGAGCGAGGTGATCGTCGAGCTGGCGGCGATGAAGCACGGGGCGTAGATGTTGTAGCGCGCGCCGCCGCCGTAGAGATCCCGCCCCTTGGCCAGACAGTCGTCGATCAGGGTCGACAAGAGCGGCGACGGACAGACGTCGGCCAGCGCGTCGAAGCTCGAGAGCTGGCCGTCGAGCGCCCTGGCCACCAGCCGGTAGAAGTGCTGGAAGTAGAGCTCCAGGAGCTCCTCGAAGCTCTTGATCTCGCCCGGCGGCTGGGAGCGGAACGAGTGGTTCTGACCGCGCAGGTAGACGGGACCGGCGCTGGCGTAGAGACGCCCCTGGTTGAGCGCGCATTCCAGGGGATTCAGGGTCGAGAAGCCGCCGAGGGTGAACCAGTTCTGCCCCACGAACATCGGCTCGTAGCAGCCGTCGGAGGCGTAGTTGCGGGCGCTCGTCAGCGACACCTCGCTGCGCCAGCGGTCGCCGACCCGCTTGCGGACCGGCGCGCCGCCCATGCCGTCGCCCGAGGCCTTGAGGCCGGGGACGATCTTGTCGTCGTTGAGCAGCACCGGGTGCGCGCCGCCGCTCAGGATCGCCGCCGCGGCCTCCTCGAGGACCTTGCGCGGCATGCCCTTGTAGACCCGCAGCGCCAGGCAGGGCGCGTTGAGCGGCAGCCGCGCCGCGGCGCGCAGGCAGAGGCTGGTCACGCCGTTGTAGGCCGGCGTCGGCCTCCCCTTCTCGTCCGCGACCACCCCGCCGACCGTCACCTGCTGGATCCACTGCCCGAGCGAGGCGCCCTGGGGATAGGGCCCGGAGGCGCCGCCCATCGCCAGGTTGCCGTACGGCTGGTGGTCGTTGATGAAGGTCCGGTTCTGCAGCACCTTCTCGGAGAGCTTGATCCAGAAGGCGTCGATGATCTCCTGCGCCTCGTCCTCGTCCAGGCGGCCGGCCTCGAGGTCGGCGCGGTAGAACGGGTCGAGGTACTGATCCAATCGCCCGACCGCGCACGACTCGCCGTTGAGCTGGAGGCAGGAGTGCATGGTGAAGATGAGCTGGGTCGCCTCGAGCATGGTCTCGGGCTTGCCGGTCGCGAGCTTGTCGAGCCGCTCGGCCATCGCCCGGAGGTTGTCGCGCTCGGCGGTCTCGCCCTTCGCCGTCTCGCCGGCCAGGCGGCGGGCCAGCTCGGCGTACGAACGGAGATGGTCTTGGACCCCCTCGAGCGAGATCGCGCACGCCCGGTAGAACGACTGCCGGCCGGGATCGCCGGTCGCGGCGAGCCGCGCGCGCGTCTCCTCGAGCAGGCCGCCGAGCCCGGCGTCGACGAGCTTCTGGAAGTCGGGGACGATGTGGCCGACCCCCGAGGCCTCGGTCAGGCCGCTGAAGAAGGAGGGCATCTCCTCGTCTTCCTTGAGGTACTTCATGACGTAGCGTCCCTGGCCGAGGCTCAGGTCCGGCAGGGCGCCGGCGATCAGCTCCCAGGGGTGGATGCGGTAGGTGTCCGCGCCCTCCTGACCCTGCTCCCAGTCGTAGCCCCGGTAGCCGTATTCGGCGCTGGCGTAGAGCCGGCAGGTCATGCGGATCGCCCACGCCTTGCGCTCGGCGATCGGCAGCGCCATCACCTCCCCGGCCTTGGCCGGGCCGAACTCGCGCGCCACGTACGCGCAGAGGTGGCCCATCTCGGGCTGGTCCTTGCGCACGTACCAGGCGTCCTGCCAGCGCGTGAAGCAGTCGAGCAGCAGGTTGAGGATGCGCGTCGAGGGCGGCGCCATCGGATAGGGCGGGATCGCGCCGCGGCGCTTGTGCTGGCGCGCCGCCCCCGCCGTCATCTCGTAGAGGTAGTTCTTGTGGTTGTAGAACATCCGGCCGTTCTTCGAGCGGTCCCGGAAATGGCGGCTCAGACGCTCCCAGGAGACGCCCGGGAACTCCGACCACTTCTTCTCCCGCCGGCCCTGCCAGGTCTCCGGCGCGAGGCCGAGGTCGGCCCGGCTCGGGATGTAGAAGAAGCCCCCGAGGTTCGAGCGGACGTGGTTGAACAGCCGGTCGTTCATGAACCCCGGCCACTCCCCGATCTGCCGGTCCATGATCGTCTCGAAGATCCGCACGCTCTTGACGAAACCGGCGAAGTAGATCCCCTCCTCGTCGCGCAGGTTGCCGCCCCGGTCGGCGAGCTGCTTGGTCTCGCGCGAGCGGCCGAACGGCAGGCCGAGCCGCATCACGAACATCGAGTTGCCGCGGTCGTCGCGCTGGCGCGCCGAGTTGATGTGGGTGCGGGTGTCCTTGGTGGGCAGGATCACGTCCCGGGTGGTGCGGCCGATCAGGTCCTCGATCTGCTCCTCGGTCATGTTGTGGAGCATCTCCCAGTTGATCGTGAACCGTTGGGCCAGGACGTAGGAGGCGCCGGCGTGCTCGACGTCCTCGTAGCCGACCAGCGTGTGCTGGGCGAGGGTCACCGGATCGGCGGGATTGTTGAGGTTCTCGGAGAAGCGGCAGCCGAGGACCTTGCCGTCCTTGCTCTCCCGCGTCGTGCGGCTGTCGCAGTCCTGGAAGACGACGCGGTCGATCTTCCCCGTGAGGTGGCGCAGGACGACCTTGAACACGCCTTCGAGGTGGGACCGGTCGTCGGACTTGACGTGCACCCAGAGGCTCGCCCCCGAGTCCTTGAAGACGCCATAGGAGCGCCGGAAGATCTTGCTCGTGGCGTCGTCGCCGGGTCCGGTGGGAAACTTGAAGTCCATCCCCGCCGGGACCGAGCGCTTGTCCCGCTTGCACCACGAGCGGTAGAGCGGGAAGCTGACGCCGAAGACCGCGGTGGTGTGGGCGCCGCCGAACCGGGCGTGGATCGCGGCGCGCGTCTTCTTGACCACGCCGCCGACGAACGCGCGACCGATCTCGGCGTCGGCCTTGGGCCACAGCGAGACGAAGCGCGCGTACGGCGCCGGGTAGACCAGCCCCCGCTGCATGAGCTGGAACAGGTTGGCGAGCCGCTCCGCGCCGTGCTCGCCGGAGAGCTCCGAGCGCGTGGCGCCTTCGTAGACGACTCGATTGCCCTTCAGGAAGGGAAGCTCATCCGCCATCCGGTCCTCCTCCTCTCCCGTTGCGTCCCGGCCCGCTCGATCGAATCGCGGCCCGGCGACTCTACTCCGACTGTCGACGCCGCCGGCCCGGACGCCCGCGTCGGACCGGCGCCGGCGCGGCGCTCAGGAGTGCAGCACCTGGCCGAGGACGATCGCGTTGCCGTCCGGATCCGAGAACGACGCGATGCGCACCGCCTCGTACTCCTTGATCGGGCCGTCGATCACGACGCCGCGCGCGGCGAGCGCCGCGATCACCGTCTCCATCGGCTCGGTCACGCGCAGCTCGATGTTGATCGCGCCCGGCGTCCCCGCCGCGGGCGTGGCCGGCGGCGCCGCCGGGTGGAGCCCGATGATCAGCCCCTCGCCGGCGTCGATCTCGGCCCAGGTGGCGCCCACCCGGTTGCGCAGCTTGAGTCCCACCGCGTCCGTCCAGAACGCGACCGCGCGGTCCATGTCCGTGACGTACACCGAGGCGGTCCCTCCGCGGATCATGCCCTCCTCCAATCTGGCGACGCTCCTGCCCGGTGACCCCCGGGTCCGGCATCAACCGAAGTCGAAGACCTTCCACAGCGGCAGGTCGCGCACGCGCGGCCCCCCGGCGGCGACGATCGCGTTGGTCAGCGCGGGCGCGAGCGGCGGCACCGGCGGCTCGCCGACGCCGCCCGGCGGCCCGCCGCCGTTGACGATGTAGATCGAGATCTTGCGCGGCGTCTGGTTGAGACGCAGCGTCGGGTAGTCGTGGAAGTTGCTCTGCTCGACGGCGCCGCCGCGGAACGTGATGTCGTCGTGGATCGCCAGGGAGAGGCCGTAGATGATGCCGCCCTCCATCTGCGCCCGCACCCGGTCCGGGTTGACCGCGAGGCCGCAGTCGATCGCGGCGTGGACCTCGTTGATCTCGAGCTTCTTGCCGGTGACCGAGGCGTCGACCACGATCGCGACGTAGCTCAAAAAGCTCCGGTGGGCGGCGATGCCGAGGCCGCGGCCGGGCGGCATCTGCCGCCCCCAGCCGGCCCCCTCGGCCACCCGCTCGACGACGTTGCGCAGCCGTCCGGTGTCGATCGGGAAGTCCGCGATCGGCAGCGAGTTGTTGTGGTAGTCCTCGACCCCGTCGGCCGCGAGGTCGACGACGCGCGGCGGCCCGATCAGCTCGAGCAGGAAGTCCTTGGAGTCGCGGCCGGCGGCGCGCGCCAGCTCGTCGGCGAACGAGCCGATCGCGAACGCGTGGTAGATGTTGGCCACCGAGCGCATCCAGCCGATGCGCACGTGGGCCGCGGCCGCGCAGTTCTCCAGCCGCAGGTGGGGCAGGTCGAACGGCAGGTCGACGAACCCCTGCCCCAGCTCGATCGGCCCCGGCAGCGTCTCGGTGCCCTTGCCGATCGTCGTCTGGAGCGTCGGATAGGCGCAGCGGTGGAGCCAGGCCGTCGCCCGCCCGCGCCCGTCGAGCGCCCCCTTCAAGTACTGGTGGCTGACCGCGTGGTAGTAGCCGTGGCGGATGTCGTCCTCGCGGGTCCACTGCAGCCGGATCGGCACGCCCGGCGTCTCCCGGGCGACGAGCGCCGCCTCGGCGACGAAGTCCGGCAGCGACTTGCGCCCGAATCCGCCACCGAGCAGCGTGACGTTGACCGTGACCCGGTTGATGTCGTCGCCGGGCCCGACGTAGGCGCCCCCCTCGGGCAGCGAGACGATGCCCAGCGCCTTGCGCACCGTGCTGTCGGTGGCCTGGGGACACTGCGTGGGGGCCCAGACCTCGAGGTGCCGGTCGGCGACGCGGGCGACCGCGACCAGCGGCTCCATCGGCGCCTGGGCGAGGTGGGGGACGTAGTACTTCGCCTCCAGCACCTTGCGCGCCTGGCCGAACGCGGCGTCGACGTTGCCCTTGCTGCGCACCACGGTGCCCGGCTGGGCGGTCGAGTCCTCGAGCTCCCCGCGGTAGGCCTCCGACTCGTAGCCGGCGTGGGGGTTGTTCTCGAGGTCCCACTCGACCTCGAGCGCCCGGCGGCCGAGCAACGCCGACCAGGTGTTCTCGGCGACCACCGCGACGCCGCCCATCGGCAGAAAGCCGCCGCCGATCTTCCCGCCGTCGCCTTTCACCTCGAACACCCTCTTCACCCCCGGCACCGCGAGCGCCGCCCGGGCGTCGAACGACTTGACCTTGCCGCCGACCACCGGGCAGCGCTCGATCATCGCGGTCTGCATGCCGGGCAGGTCGACGTCGGCGCCGAACACCGCCTTGCCGGTGACGATGTCGGCGAGGTCGTAGAACGGCATGTCGTCCTTGCCGATGTAGCGGAACTCGGCCTCGGGCTTGAGCTGGACCTGGCTCGCGTCCGGCACCGGCAGGGCGGCGGCCTTCGCCGCCAGCTCGCCGTAGTCGAGCGAGCGGCCGCTCGCCCGGTGCCACACCTTGTGCTGGCGCGCCTCGCACTCGGCGGCGCCGACGCCGAGGATCCCGGCCGCCGCGGCGATCAGCATGTGCCGGGCGGTGGCGCCGGCCTCGCGCATCGGCTGGAGGAACTTGGTGACGCTGCGCGAGCCGTCGGTCCACTGGTCGCCGTACTTGGGGTCGCCGATCGCCTGGCGCACCTGGACCCGGGTCCAGTCGGCCTCGAGCTCGTCGGCGACCACCGCCGGCAGCGTGGTGCGGATGCCCTGGCCCATCTCCGAGCGGTGGGCGATGATCACCACCGTGCCGTCGGCTTCGATCGCGACCCAGACGTTGGGCGCGAAGCGGGTCGCGGCCGGCTGGGCGAAGAGCGCCGCGCCGAGCCCGCCCGCGGAGACGTGGCAGCCGAGAACCAGGGCTCCGGCGCCCAGCCCGGTCTGGACCAGGAAGTCGCGGCGGGTGACCTTCTCGACGGCGTTCACGGCGCACCTCCGGCGGCCTTGTGGATCGCCGCCCGGATCCGCGGATAGGTGCCGCAGCGGCAGATGTTGAGGCTCATCGCGCGGTCGATCTCGTCGTCGGTGGGATGCGGGTTCTCGGCGAGCAGCGCCGAGGCGGCCATGATCTGCCCCGGCTGGCAGTAGCCGCACTGGGGCACCTTGATCTCGCGCCACGCCTGCTGCACCGGATGGCCGCCGTCGGGCGACAGCCCCTCGATGGTGGTGACGCTGCCGAGCGCCGCCACCGAGACGTCGGTGACGCACGAGCGCACGGCGCGGCCGTCGAGGTGGACGGTGCAGGCGCCGCACTGCGAGACGCCGCAGCCGTACTTGGTGCCGGTGAGCTTCAACTTGTCCCGCAGCACCCAGAGCAGAGGCGTGTCGCTGTCGACTTCCACGGTGTGCGTCCGGCCGTTGACCCGGAGCTGGAATTTCCGGAACTTGCTACTCATCGGGACCTCCTCCCGCGTCGTCGATCAGTCCGCGTCGATCAGTCCACGGCGGCCTCAGAACTTGCGGCGGAGCTCGAGCCGCGCCCCGAAGACGTCCTCGCTCGGGTCGCGCCAGCCGGCCATCGCGTCGACGCGCAGGATCCAGGCGTTCGACAGCGGCTCCTGGAAGCGGATGCCGAGCGCGTACTCGGAGCCGAGCGGGCTGTCGCTCATGCGCTCGACCGCCGCCGCCTCGACGACGAGCTGACGGTCGAGGTTGAACAGGTACTCCACCCCCACGGCGCCGCCGTACGACTCGTGCCCGCTGGCGTCGAGCGTCGGGTAGGGGGTCATGCCGTCGCTCTCGAAGTTGATGCCGGTGTTCCTCAGCACGCCGCCGGAGCCGGCGGCGCGCGCCAGCGACTGCGGGGTGTCGAAGCCGGCGAACAGGTTGAAGTAGGGGACGAGGGTCGACGGCTTGCCGGTGATCAGCGAGTTCTCGAGCAGGACCAGCAAGCCGTCGGCGGTCTTCGCCAGCCCCGGGTCCGGGTCCTGGCCGAAGTTGCCGATCAGCCGGACGCTGTTGGACAGCCGGTGCCCGTAGCGCCTGGTGAACGCGACCGCGGCGTTGTGGTAGCCGAGGCCGCCGACCTCGGCGTCGACGTAGCCGTAGCCGAACTCCAGGTAGCCTCGCCGCACGTCCATGAAGCCGGCCAGGCCGTAGAGCTTGGCGTCGTGGTCGTCGGCGACGGCGGCGGTGGTCACCTTGTCGAAGCCGGCGAAGAACGTGAGATCGTAGTTGCTGATGTCGATTCCCGGGCTGTTCTTCGCGGCCACGGCGAACGCGAGGCCGGTGAAGGCGTCCTCGATCCACACCCCGTTCTGGGTGACCATCGGCACCAGGCCGAGGGCGAACGGCAGGTCGAAGCGCTTGGGTTCCTCGCTCCTCCCGGTGGCGAGGGCGCCGACGTCGCCTTCGAAGAACAGGCTCTCGAGGTTGAAGTCGAACTCCTCGACGACTTCGTCCTCGATCTTGCCGTCGATCTCGTAGCGCAGGGTCGAGCCGCCCTGGTCGAACGGGCGGATGAGCGCGTGGATGCGCTCGGTGGCGGTGATCCCGAGGTCGAGGTCGAGGTTGAGGCGGGCGGCGACGGTCGACTGGTGGGTCTCGCCGTTGGCGGCGGCGACGCCGTCGTCGTTGTAGACGGCGGCGGTGCGCAGGTCGCCGTAGGCCATGAAGCGGGCGGCGAGCGGGTTCTTCTCGCCCAGCCAGCTCGGGCGGGCGTTGTATTCCCCGCGGTCGTAGAGGCGGCGGCCGAGCGAGATCGGCGGCTGCGCCGTCGGGTTCATGTGTTTGCCGCCGTAGATCGCGAGCTGGGCCTCGGCGTCGTAGACGTGGTCTTCGTAGGAGGGATCGGGAGCGAACGAGCCCTCGGCCGGCGGGTCGGGATGGTCGGGATCGCCGAGCACCCGCGCCTCGGGCGACGCCTGCGGTCCGGGCTTCTTGGGTAGGCCGGCGGCGGCCTCCGGCGCGTCGCCCTCGGGGGCAGGGGCCTGGGCGGTCTCGGCGGCCTGGGCGGTCTCGGCGGCCTGGGCGGTCTCCGGGGCCTGGGCGGTCTCGGCGCCCCCGGGTGTCTCGGCGGTCGCTTGGGTCTCGCCGGCCTGGGCGGTCTCGGCGGCGGCGGCGGCGGCGCACGGCGCGCCCAGGGCGAGCAGCAGCAGGGACGGGGCGGTGGCGGTCCAGGCGGGTCGGTTCATGGAGCGCTCCCCCTTCAGCGGACGTCGATCTCGACGGCGTAGGGATGGACGTCGGTGATCCAATCGTTCATCGCGCGTTTCATGTCGGTCGTGGCGCCGACGAAGTCCATGAAGTAGATCGGCTCGGACCGGCTGCGCAGGCGCACGGCGAGACGGTAGGTGCCCGGCTTGCCGATCAGCCTCGCCGGCACCTTGTAGTTCGCCCAGCGGCTGCCGAGCGGCGGGATGCTGCGTTTCTCCATGCGCGCGCCGGGGGGATGGTTGAGGACCGAGACCGGGACGCTGCCGGGGCGGATGAAGGGGATCTGGTCGGCGTCGAAGTTGACCGGCAGGTACATCTCGCGATCGGTCCCCTTGATGTTGGTGGTCAGGAACATGGCCTCGAGGTTGACCAGCTCGGCGTCGTGCTCGATGGCGCCGGCGGCGACGTCGCGCGAGTGGATGTCGGCGAGGTCGCCGTGGCTGTCGAGGTAGCCGGACTCCCAGATCCGCTTGCCGTCGGGGTCGATGAGCGCGACGTTGAGCCACAACTGGGGCTGGGCGCCCAGCGAGCCCGAGGGCATGTTGTGCCCCTTGTTGAGGTTGGTGATCTTGTACTTGAAGGAGAGCGGCTGACCGACCGCGCGCCGGCCCTCGAAGAACGGGCCGTCGACGCGCGAGCTGCCCTCCATGAGCTGGAGCCGGAGCTTCGTCCGGTCGTCCCACCGGCCGAGGTTGTCGCGCACGATCGCCCACGCCTCCTCGCGCCGGGCGCGGTCCTGCCACTCGGGCGGGAAGCCGTCGGCGCCCGGGTCGCCGGCGCGCCGGCCCTCGAACTCCGCGCTCCCCCAGCCGGCCCGGTAGTCGAACGTCAGCCACTCCTGGATGGTGAACGGGGACTCCTCCGCGCTCATCGGGAAGAGGCCGGGATGGCTGATCGGGTAGCCGGGGCCGACGAAAGTGTGGTCGGCCAGCCGGCGCGGCCGGTCGTAGCTCCACTGGTTCTCGAGGTACTTGTGGACGACGGCGGCCGCGCCGGAGGAGTACCCGCTGGGCTGCCCCGGCACGGTGCTCATGTGGCAGTCCTGGCAGGTGATGCCCTCCTTGGCGGCGGGCGAGTTCCGGTACTCCTCCCACACCGTCTCGAGCTTGATGCCGGGATGGACCTGGACCTGGTGGCAGGCGACGCAGAACTCCGACCGCGAGAGCGTCGGGGACTGGACGGCGTCGGGGTGCATCCGGACCCAGCCCTCGCGGTCCTCCGCGCCGCGCACCAGGATCTGCCACTTCCGCGCGTCCCGGACCACCTCGCTGATGCCGTCGTGGTCGAACGGGCCGTGCACCGTCTCGTGGATGTCGCCGGGGGTGATCCGCCGCTCGCCGTTGACCTTGCCGTAGGCCTCCCCGACCCGGTGGCAGGAGACGCAGGTGATGCCCTCGCGCGAGGACTTGGCGCGCTGCCACAGCGCGAAATCGCGCCGCTCGCCCAGGGCGGTGCCGACGCTGGCGTGACAACGGAGACAGAAGTAGTTGGGGGTGCCCTGCGCCAGGTTGTTGATCGCCTGCTCGAACTTGTTGAACATCGGGGACATCGACGCATAGGCGTGGGAGGAGATGCTCCACTCCGCGAACTGCTTCGGATGACACGGGGCGCAGGCGGTGGCGGACGGATACCGCGCGTCGGCCAGCTCCTGCAGAGCCTCGGCGTCCATGTCCTCGGGCAGCGTGTCCGGGAGCTGCTGTCCGATCGCGGGCGCCGGCCCCGCCAGCAGGAGGACGATGAAGACGGCTCTGGCTTCGCGCACTAGACCCCTCCCTTCTGGATGTCGCAAAGGGTTGTGGTCGCGGCGACGCTTTGCGACCGAGAAGCGGCAACCGTTCCGCCCGGAATCCGGGCGGCGGATCGACCGCACGCCGACCCTCCCCATGGCTCGCGGAGCGCCGTGCCCCCAGCGGTCAGCGGCCGAAATACGAATCTCCTAGAACTCTATCACATGATCGGGGACAAGTGCTAACGGTCTGCGGCCCGGGCCGGGGGCGGGCCGTTCCCGAAGCGCCCGCGGGTCGGCGGAGGCTAGGGCGGACCGGCGGCCAGCGCCTCGAGCGCTCCGAGGAGCCGCCGGGCGGGCGAGGCGAGCGGCTCGGGAACCGGGGGCGGGGAGCCCGCCAGCGCGCCGAGCCAGCGCGCGAACGGCGCGACGTCGGCGGCCGGGATCCCCTCCTCCCGCGCCACCAACCCGAAGTTGCAGGCCAGATGGAGCACCGCGCGCAGCCGCTCGAGCCGCCACCAGAGCTCCCGGACCGCGGCGTGGGTGGCCCGCGCGCGCCGCCAGCGCAGCTCGCGCAGCGCCTCGTCGAGGTCGCCCTGGAGCGCGGCCACGCGGGCGAAGCCGCGCTCGGCGGCGTCCGGCCCCGCGCGGGCGGCCGCCGGCAGCAGGGCGCGGACCTCGTCGCGGCGATCGGGTAGGCCGCGCCGGCGCGCACCGCGAACGCGGTGACGATCGCGAGCGCGACCGCCGCCGGCACGCCGACCCAGTGCGGCAGGCCGGCGAGCGCGGCGAGCGTGCCCCAGAGGCCGCCGAGCGCGCTGCCGGCGAGCTGCGCGAGGCCGGTGCGCAGCCCGGCGAGCGCGACCGCCGAGACCGAGAGCACGGCGACGAAGGTCGACGAGACGTGGTCCGGGTTGCCGACCAGCTCGTCGAGCAGCAGGGTCGCCAGGCAGGCGAGCAGCGCCTTGCCGGCGAGGAACAGGAGGTCGCGCAGGGCGGTCGTCACCGGCTCACTTTAGCACCTGCTGCGCACCGCGGGTGACCGGCCCGCGGCCGTGCCGCCGCCCGGTCACCCGCCGGCGAGCGGCGCGGGCTTGCCGAGCAGGAAGCCCTGCGCGTAGTCGACGCCGATCTCGCGCAGCACGGCGAGCGCCGCCTCGCTCTCCACCCCCTCGGCGATGGTGCGGATGCGCATCACGCTGCCGACCTGGTGGATCGCCGACACCAGCGCGCGCTCGACCCGGCCGCCGGGGAGGCCGCGCACGAAGTCGCCGGCGATCTTCAGGTAGTCCACCCGCAGGTTCTTGAGGTAGGCGAACGACGACACCCCGGAGCCGAAATCGTCGAGCACGAAGCTCGCGCCCAGCCGCTTGAGCGCGGCGATGAAGCGCATCGCGCGCGCGAGGTGGCCGACCGCCGCGGTCTCGGTGACCTCGAAGCAGATCCGCCGCGGGTCCACCCCGCTCGCCTCGAAGCCCGCGAGCACGTGGTCGAGGAAGCTCTCGTCGTCCATCGACTGACCGGAGACGTTGATGCAGAAGCGCGTGCCGGCCGGGAAGTCGCCGCCCTCGAGACGGCCGGCGAGCGCCTTGAGCGCGTCGGCGACCACCCAGCGGTCGATCGAGCGGATCAGGTGGTAGCGCTCGGCGGCGGCGATGAAGGCGCCGGGGAGCACGATGCCGCCGTCGGCGTCGCGCATGCGCAGCAGCAGCTCGATCATCGGCGGATCGCCGGCGTCCGCGCTCAGCGGGAAGATGCGCTGGCCGTAGAGGCAGAAGCGCCCTTCCTCGAACGCCGCGTGGATGCGGTGGATCCACTGCATCTCGCCGTGGCGCTCGGCGAGCGCGCGGTCGTCGGGCTGGGCCTCGTGGACGCGGTTGCCGCCCCGCTCCTTGGCGACGTAGCAGGCGGCGTCGGCGGCGGCGAGCACCCGCGCCGGGTCGCCCCCGCCGGCGATCGGCACCAGCCCGATCGACGCCCGCGGCTCGAACACCGACCCCTGCCAGGCGAAGCGCAGGCCCTCGACCGCGGCGCGCAGGCGCTCGGCGCGCTCGCGCGCCGCGGGCGCGGTAGCGTTCTCGATCAGCACCCCGAACTCGTCGCCGCCCAGGCGCGCGAGGGTGTCGCCCGGGGGCACGGCGGCGGCCAGCGCGGCGGCGACCTGGCGCAGCATCTCGTCGCCGGCGACGTGGCCGACGGTGTCGTTGATCACCTTGAACTCGTCGAGGTCGAGGTAGCAGAGCGCGTGCTCCTCGCCGCCGTCGCGGGCGGTGCGCAGGCAGCGGCGCAGGCCGGCCTCGAACTCGCCGCGGTTGATCAGGCCGGTCAGCGGGTCGTGGCTCGCGAGATAGCTCATCTCGCGCTCGAGCCCGCGCAGCTCGGTGACGTCCTTGAACACCAGCACGGCGCCGCTCACCCCGCCGTTGCCGTCGGGGATCGGCGCCACCGAGTCCTGCACCAGGTGCTCGGCGCCGCCGCGGCCGACGAGCAGCGCGGCGCAGTTCATCTCGACCCGCGACGCGCTGCCCAGGCACGCGGCCACCGGGCTCGGCAGATGCTCGCCGCCGGCCTCGTCGAGGACGCGGAACACCTCTTCGACCGGCCGCCCGAGCGCCTCCTCCCGGCTCCAGCCGGTGAGCCGCTCGGCGACCGGGTTGAGGAAGTCGACGCGGCCGCGGGCGTCGGTGCGGATGACGCCGTCGCCGATCGACGCCAGGGTGACCTGGGCGCGCTCCTTCTCGCGCTCGAGCGCCTCCTGCGCCCGGCGGCGGTCGGTGATGTCGACCGCGGTGCCGAGCGAGACCAGCCGGCCGTCGAGGCGCACGGCGTCGGCCGAGGCCTCGACCCAGCGCTCGCCGGCTCCGGTCAGGAGCTTGAGCTCGAAGCGGCCGGCGGCCTCCTCGCCGCGCAGCCGGCGCGCGAGGCGCCCCGCCGCGTCGGCGCGGTGATCCGGGTGCACGAGGGCGACCGGCGAGGTCGTGAGCAGCTCGTCGGCGGGGAGGCCGGTGAGGGTCTCGGTCGCCCGGTTGGCGTAGTAGAAGCGCTCCTGGTCATAGACGTAGACCGCGGTCGTGGTGGACTCCGCCAGGGTGCGGAACCACGCGTCCCCGATCGCGGCCGCAATCCGGCCCGCGCTCCCCGAGGTCAGGGCCATCTCCGAACAGTCCTCCCGGCCGGCGAGTACGTCGATGTGATGCGACAGTGCGCGGCCGAATGTTATCTGGAAACCCGCTTTTTTTCAGGGGGGTCGTTCCAGCGTTCCCACGGGCGCCGTTCCAGCCCCGCTCGCGGAGGGCTCGCGTGCCCCCATTAGAGAGGAATACGCCGGGCGGCGGGGAACCCGCCCGCCGAGCGCATGGCGGAGTGGGTGACGGCGGCGTACCTGACCAGGTTCTCCGCCCCCGGGCCCTCGGCGAC
>CAZNIX010000028.1:0-654 GCA_964573125.1 uncultured Thermoanaerobaculia bacterium | reverse complement strand
ATCCGCCGGGCGGCGGGTAACCCGCCACGGCCCCGGCGGCGGCGCGGCCTGGGCTATCCTCGCCGCCCGGGACCACGCGGATGGCGGACCACGACCCAGCCCGGCCGGCGCCGGCGCGCCCCTCCCGCCGCTGGCCGCGGGCGCTCCTGCGCTGGGGGCTCTCGGCGCTGGCGATCGCCCTCGTCGTCCACCTGCTCGCCGGCCTCGAGTGGGGCGAGCTGGCGGCCCGCGTCGCCGCCGCCCGCTTCCCCTGGGTCGCGCTCGCGGTCGTCCTGCTGCTCGCCCGCTTCGTGGTCTGGGCCTGGCGCTGGCGGCTCGCCGTCGGCCGCCTCGAGACGCCGCCCGGGGCGCCGCCGCTCGCCGCCCTCTACTGGATGGTCATGGCCTCGGCGGTGATCAACCACGTCACCCCCACCGCGCGCCTGATCGGCGGGGTGATGCGCGCCCGCTACCTCGCCCGGCGCACCGGCGGGCCGGCGGGCCGGGCGTTCGGCGGCGTGCTGTTCGACCAGCTCCTGCACCAGGCGACGATGGCGGCGGTGACCGCGCTCGGGGTGATCGCCGCCGGCTTCGCCACCGGCCGCGACCGGCTCGCCGGGCTGTCGCTGCTCGCGCTCGCGGTCGCGGCGGTCGCGGCGGCGCTCGGGTGGCTGC
>CAZNIX010000027.1:13213-20669 GCA_964573125.1 uncultured Thermoanaerobaculia bacterium | reverse complement strand
GCTGGCGCGGCCGCGGGTACGCCGCGCGCTGGTCGTCGGGCTCTACCTGCTGCCGGTGGCGGTGCTGCTGGCGGCGGTCGGGCTCGCCGCCCGCTCCGGCCGCTCGCCGCGGCTGGTCTCCGGCGCGCCGGCCGCGAACTGGTGGGTGCTCGCGCTGTTCATGGTCGCCGGGCTGGCGGTGCTCGCCGCCGGCGCCCGCCGCCTGACCGTGCCGCGCGAGCGCCGCGGCGCGCTCGCCGTGCTCGCCGGCTCGACCCTCGGCCTGTTGCCGATCCTGGTGCTCGCGGTCGGCTTCCCGAAGCTGCTCGAGCGCCAGGGGTGGTTTTTGGTCGGCGTGCTGCCGCTGGCGCTCATCCCGCTCTCGTTCGCCTGGGCGATCGTCCGCTACCAGCTCCTCAACGTCAAGGTGATCCTGCGCCGGAGCCTGCTCTACACGCTGACCACGGCGCTGGTCACCGGCCTCTACGCGCTCGGCATCGCCTCGGTCAACGGCCTGTTCCGCGGCGCCGGCATCGCCGAGTCGCGCTACTTCCCGCTGCTCTTCGCGCTCACCATCCTGCTGCTCTTCGAGCCGCTGCGGCGCCAGGTCCAGGTGCCGGTCGACCGCTTCTTCTTCGCCGAGCGCACCCGGCTCCAGCGCGCGATGGTCGATCTCGGCCGGCAGTTCTCCTCCCGGCTCGACCCGGCGGCGGTGGTGCGCGACCTGGTCGAGGAGCTGCCCCAGCTCCTCGGGCTGCGCTTCGCCGCGCTCTACCTCTACCGCAGCGGTGCCCTCGAGCGGGTGGCCGGCCATCCCGGCCTGCCCGAGAAGCTCGAGTTGCCGCCGGCGGTGTTCCGGCAGCTCAGCGGACGGACCGTGCTGGCGCGGCTCGACGAGTTGGAGGAGCTGCGCCGGCTCGACCCCGCCGCCGACCGCCTGGCCGGCGAGCTCGCCGCCGCCGGCGCCGAGCTGATCGGCGCGCTCGCCACTTCGCGCCGGCGGGTCGGGCTGGTCGTCCTCTCCGGTCCCTCCGGCCAGACCGTGACCCTCGAGCGCGAGGAGCTGGGGCTGCTCCAGGGGCTGCTCGACCAGGCCGCGATCGCGCTCGAGACCTCGCTCCTGCTCGAGGAGCGCGCGCGCCAGGCCGAGCTGGAGCGCGAGCTGGAGATCGCCGCCGCGATCCAGCTCTCGCTGCTGCCCGACCACATCGACCTCGCCCCCGGCTGGCGGGTCGCCGCCTCGTGCCGCCCGGCGCGCCACGTCGGCGGCGACTTCTTCGCGGTCATCGCCGGCCCGGCGCCCGGCGACAAGGCGCTGGTCTACGGCGACGTCGCCGGCAAGTCGGTGCCCGGGGCGCTGATGATGATGGCGGCCAAGGAGCTCCTCCACTCGCTGGCGCTCTCCCACCCCGACCCCGCCGAGCTGTTCGACCTCGCCAACCGCCGGATCTACGAGCTGCACCAGCGCGGTTTCGTCGCGCTCGGCTACCTCACGCCGTCCGCGAACGGCGGCCTGCGCTACCTGGTCG
Organism: uncultured Thermoanaerobaculia bacterium; assembly: GCA_964573125.1. Lineage (GTDB taxonomy): Bacteria > Acidobacteriota > Thermoanaerobaculia > Multivoradales > JBCCEF01 > CAVSQV01. The sequence goes on along the minus strand of CAZNIX010000027.1, from coordinate 19,161 downwards.
CCGGCCAGCCGCGCCCGCTCAAGCGCACCCGCGCCGGCACCGTCGAGCCGCTGCCGCTGGCCGAGCACCGGCTGCCGGTGGGCGCGCTCGGGGTCGGCGGCTACCGCGCGCTCGAAACCCCGCTCGCCCCCGGCGAGCTGGTTGTGCTCTACTCGGACGGCGTCGACGAGGCGCGCTCGCCGGCCGGCGAGCCGTTCGGCGAGGAGCGCCTGGCGCGCGTGATCGCCGGCGCCGCCGCCGATCCCGAGGCCGTGGTCAAGGCCGTCCTCTCCGCGCTCGACGAGTTCACCCGCGGCCACGAGCCCTACGACGACCTGACGCTGCTCGCGGTCCAACGCCTCCCGGAGGCCGCCTGATGAACATGCCGACCGAGATCAACAAGAAGCCGCTGCGCACGATCCTCCTCGCCGCCGTGCTGCTCGCCGCGGTGGCGGTTGCAGGCGCGCTGCTCGCCCACCGCGGCGCGCGCGAATGGACCACCGACTCCGAGGCCGCGCTCGCGGAGTTCCGGCGCGGGCTCGAGGCGCGACAGAAGCTCCACTCGGACGAGGCGGCCGAGCACTTCGCGCGCGCGACCGGGTTGGACCCCGGGTTCGTCGCCGCCAAGCTCTTCCTGCTCTCCTCGCTCAGCGGCGCGGAGCACGAGGATCGCAGGAAGGAGTTGGCGGAGGCGCTGCGCGCCGCCGATTCGGACCGGCTGAGCCGGCGCGAGCGCTTCCTGATCGAGTTCCACCTCGCCCAGCGCGAGGCGCCTGAGCAGGCCGTCCGGCTCCTCGACGCCTATCTCGAGGACCAGCCGAACGATCCGTTCGCCCTCGACATCCGCTGCAACTGGCAGTGGCACACGCGGGAGTTCGCCCCCGCCGAGCGCTGCTTCCGCCGGCTGATCGAGATCGACCCCAACTGGGTGAACGCCCAGAACCACCTCGGCTACCTGGCGATGTCCCAGGGCGAGTGGGAGCGCGCCGAGGAGCAGTTCGCCATCTACCGCTACATCGCTCCCGATCTCGCCAACCCCCATGACTCGCTGGGCGAGCTGCTGCTGCTCACCGGCCGGTGGGAGGACGCCCGGCGGGAGTTCGAGGCGGCGCTCGCGGTCAAGCCCGACTTCTGTCCGTCGTGGAAGAACCTGGTCAAGCTCGAGCTGCTCAACGGCCGCTTCGACAACGCGGCGCGGATGATCGAGGGCATCGAGCGTGACGGGTTCTGCAGCCAGGACGAGCGGCGCCTTCAGCGCTGCGGTCTCGAGGTGTGGCGAGCGTTCGCGGGCAGTGAATGGCCGCGGGCGTGGGAAGCCTACCGCTCACCCCTTTGCAAGGAGGTCCACGGAGAGGCCGCGGTAATGGCCTACCAGGCCGCCCTGCGCGCCGGCCTCGACGACGAGGCCGCGGCCTTCGCCGCGGAGCTCGACGCCCACGTCGAGAAGTACGAGCACGACGAGTTCGCGCGGGCCGTCGACCTGCACCTCGAGGGCCTGCGCCTGCGCCTGGCGGGCCGGCCCGATCAGGCGCTCGAGCGCTACGAGGAGGCCGATTCCCGGCTCGCCTACTGGAACTGCGAGATGGGCTACCTGAAGATCGCCAACCAGGTCGAGAGGTGGCACGCCCTCACCGCCCTCGGTCGGACCGCGGACGCCGAGCGGGCACTCGACAACCTACGCGGGGTCAACCCCGACATCGCCGAACGCTGGACCGCGCACCCGCGCACCGAGGCGGTCGGCGACGCCGCCTACGGCGGGCGCTCCGCTTCGTAAGCCTCTGCCCGCAAGGGCTTGCCGCAGGCCGCCGCCGTGCCGGAGGCCATCGCCGTAACCACTGCCGTTTCTCCACCTTGGCCCCGCCCGCGCCGCCCCGCCGCGGCGCGCGCGGTATGCTTCCCGCGTCCGGTCGGAGCGCCGCGGTACGGGAGGGCAGTCGCCCGCCGGCGGGAGGAGACGGCTCGTGATCGTCGCCCTGGTGAGCAAGAAGGGCGGGGTGGGCAAGACCACCTCGGCGGTCAACCTCGCGGCGGCGCTCGCCGCGGACGGCCGGCGGGTGCTCCTCGTCGACCTCGACAGCCAGGCCTCGGCGTCGCGCTCGCTCGGCGTCGAGCGCGCCGGGCTCGCCCCCTCGGTCGCCGACGTCATGCTGTGGGGGATGCCGCTCGCCTCGGCGATCCGCGCGACCGGCGTCCCCGGCCTCGACCTGCTGACCGCCTCGGCCGACCTGATCAGCGCCGACCTCGAGCTGGGCAAGTTCCACGGCCGCGAGATCCGTCTGCGCCGGGCGCTCGAGCCGGCGCGCGAGAGCCACGACTTCGTCTTCCTCGACTGCCCGCCCGCGCTGTCGCTGCTGCCGGTCAACGCCCTGGTCGCGGCCGACGCCTTCGTCGCCCCGGTGGTGCCGCAGTTCCTCGCCCTCGAGGGGGTGGCGAGCCTGCTCCAGGCCGCCGAGCGGGTGCGCCGCCACCACAACCGCGACCTCGAGCCGCTCGGCCTGCTCCTGACCATGGTCGACTACCGCAACAACGCCACCCGCGCCAACGTCGCCCGCCTGCGCGCGGAGTACGGCGGCGACGTCTTCGGCGTCGAGATCCGCATCAACATCCGCCTCGCCGAGGCCCCCGAGCACGCCCGCACGATCTTCCAGTACGACCCCAAGGCCACCGGCGCCGAGGCCTACCGCCTCGCCGCCGACGAGCTGCTCCTGCGCGCCGACGAGCTGGCCCGGCGGAGGGGAGAGCGGGTCCGGGCGGTGGGGTGAGGGTCAGGACAGCGGCACTTCGAGCGACGCCAGCGGCGCCCGGCCGCGCAGGCGGAGGAACGCCGCCGCGCCCTCGACGAGCAGCCAGAGCGCGAGCACGAGCAGGATCAGGCCGACCACGAACAGGACGTCCCCGCCCTGGTCCCAGGTGCGCCGGAAGTCGGCGAGGTTGGAGACCATGGCGGTCAGGGTCGAGGCGAGCATGAAGGCCATCGGGACGCCGGCGACCCAGGCGTTCTTGCCGCGCTGGGCGAGGTAGAGGGTGACGACGAGGAGCGCCAGGCCGGCGAGGAGCTGGTTGACGGTGCCGAACAGCCGCCAGAGCGCGATGCCCGCCGGGCGGCCGTCGACCTCGGCGAACGCGAACCAGGCGATCACCGCGACCGCGAGGAGCGCGGCGACGTAGCGGTTGCCCAGCCAGCGCAGGCGCACGGTCTCGCCGATCTCCGAGATGTTGAAGCGCAAGAGGCGCGTCGCCGAGTCGAGCGTGGTCAGCGCGAACGAGACCACGACCACCGCGACCAGCGCGGTGGCGGCGCGGTGGTCGAGCACGCCGAGGTTCTCGATGAAGCGCGCGGCGCCGGTGATGAACACCCCGACCTGGCGCCCGAGCCCCTGGATCGACGCCCAGTCGTGGTAGGTCTCCTGCCACACCTGGGCGGCCGAGAAGCCGCCGGCGCCGACCACCCCGGCGGTGGTCGCGAGCACCGCGAGCAGGCCGAGGAGCGATTCGCCGATCATGCCGCCGTAGCCGATGAAGCGGGCGTCGGGCTCGCGGTCGAGCTGCTTCGCGGTGGTGCCGGACGAGACCAGCGAGTGGAAGCCCGAGGCGGCGCCGCAGGCGATGATGATGAAGACGAACGGCAGGAACGCCGGCGCCCCCTCGGGGCGCATGCGGAACGCCGGCGCCGCGAACGACGGCGGGTTGACGAACAGCCCGAGGTAGGCGAGCGCGAGCCCGAGGTAGAGGAGCAGCGAGTTGAGGAAGTCGCGCGGCTGGAGCAGGCTCCACACCGGCAGCACCGCGGCGGCGAACGCGTAGGCGAGGAGGATCCACGCCCACGCCTGCTGCGACGGCCAGGCGTCGCGCGCGAGGCCCATGAGCGGCGCCTCCATCCCCGCCCACACCGCGACCAGCATGAGCACGAAGCCGGCGGCGGTGAGCGGCGCCAGGCGCCGGCCGCGGCGGTGGGTCAGCCAGCCGATCGCCACCGCGAGCACGATCAGCGCCGCCGACGGCAGCACCGCCGAGGGGAACGACGAGGTGTCGCTCATCGGCTGCTGCGGGTCCCAGTCCGGGGTGATCGCGAACAGCACCGCGATGACGTAGACGAACACCCCCATCGCGAGCGCGATGCCGAAGAAGATGATCAGGTGGAACAGGGTCTTGGCGCGCGCCCCGATGATCCCCTCGGTGACCTTGCCGATCGACATCCCGCGCGCGCGCATGCTCACCACCAGCGCGCCGAAGTCGTGCACGCAGCCGACCAGGAGCGCCCCGAGCACCACCCACAGCAGCGCCGGCGCCCAGCCCCAGATCACCGCCACCGCCGGCCCGAGCATCGGCGACAGCCCGGTGATCGACGCGTAGTGGTGCCCGAACAGCACCGGCCGCGGGGTCGGCACGTAGTCGACGTCGTCGCGCAGCGCGTGCGCCGGCGTCGCCCGCCCCGGATCGAGCGCGAACACCCGCCGCGCGAGGTAGCGCGCGTAGACGGCGTAGCCGACGAAGTAGCCGAGAAAGCAGAGCGCGGTGACTGCGGCGGCCATCGGTGGCGGGATTCTAGTCCGTCCCGGAGAGGAGGTCGCTTTGGCCGTGGTCTATACCTCGGTATATACTTTGCCCATGGACTACCGCGCCAAGGTGTTCCGCAACGGTGGCAGCCAGGCGGTGCGCCTACCCAAGGAGTGCCGGTTCGAAGATCAGGCCGAGGTCACCGTGAAGAAGGAAGGCCGCCGGGTCATCCTGGAGCCGCTGGACGAATGGCCGCCCGAGTTCCTCGACTGCCTGGGGGCCTGGGACGAGGCGATCGAGCGCCCGCCGCAGCCGCCGGTCTCGTCGCTCCGCGACCCATTCGACGATCCTGAATCGAACGGGGACGCGGCTCCGTGAGCCGCTACCTCCTCGACACCGACACCGTGAGCTTCGCGCTGCGTGGACTGGGCCGCGTCGCAGATCGGCTGCGCGAGCACCGCCCGTCCGAGATCGCCGTCAGCGCCGTCACCATCGCCGAGCTGCGCTACGGCGCCGCCCGCCGCCGCTCCCGCCGCCTCCGCCGGCTCCTCGACACCTTCCTCGAAGCTATCGCCGTGCTCCCGTTCGATACGGCAGCCGCCGACCGTTACGGCGAGCTGGCCGCCGATCTCGCCTTCCGCGGAGAACCGATCGGCATGGCCGACGCCATGATCGCCGCTCACGCGCTGGTGCTCGGGACGGTGCTGGTGACCCACAACACCCGCCACTTCGAGCGGATCGCGGGGCTCAAGCTCGAGGACTGGTTCTGAAGCGTGGCTTCCCGAGCTCCAACCCTACCCTCCCTCCCACCCCAGCCCCGCTTTCGGGCTCGGGACGAGGACGCCGCCGTGAAGGGTGACGGCGCCGGCGGCGGGGTCGCCGATCAGGTCGAGGTGGCCGTCGAGGTCGGCGTAGGCGACGTTGGGGCGGGCGAGGGCGAACGCGAGGCCGGCGGCGATCGCGAGCGCGGATTCGTCCATGCAGCCGACCATCACCTCGAGGCCGGCGGCGCGGGCGACGCTGTCGGTGGCGAGCGCGTCGGTCAGGCCGCCGACTTTCATCAGCTTGACGTTGACCATGTCGACGAGGTCGCGGCGCGCCAGGCGGAAGGCGTCGCGCAGGCTGAGCAGGCTCTCGTCGGCCATCACCGGGATCGCGACCGCCCGGCTCACCCGGCCGAGGAGCGCCGGCTCGCCGCTCGGAGTCGGCTGCTCGAGCAGCTCGACGCGCGCCGCGCGCGTGCCCGCGACGAACGCGACCGCCTGCTCGACCGTGTAGCCCTGGTTGGCGTCGAAGCGCAGCTCGATCCGCGGGCCGACCGCGGCGCGCACCGCGCGCACGCGCCCGACGTCCCCGCCGGGGTCGCGCCCGCCCTTGAGCTTGAGGCAGCGGAAGCCCTCGGCGACGCGGGCGCGGGCGCGCGCGACGGTCTCGGCCTCGGGCAGGATGCCGATCGTGACGCTGGTGCGCAT
>CAZNIX010000027.1:0-13203 GCA_964573125.1 uncultured Thermoanaerobaculia bacterium | reverse complement strand
CGTGGAGCGCCATGGCGCCCGCGGCGCGCGCCGAGGGGCGGCCGGCGAGCGCGGGCTTGAGGCGCGCGAGCAGCCGGTTGCGCGCGAGCGGATCGGCGCGCGCGAGCAGCGGCTCGACCGCGCCGAGCGCCGCGAGCACGCCGGCGGCGGTCTCGCCGGTGACGTCGGGATCGGGGGCGGCGCAGCCGTAGCCCGGGGCGCCCTTGTCGGGGACGAGCCGCAGGAAGACGTTGTCGGCGCGGTCGTAGCTCGCCGCCGCGATCGCGTAGGGCTCGGCGAGCGGCATCGACACCGCCCAGGCCTCGGCGCGGACGAGCCTCATCCCCCCACCGCGCTCATTGCCGCCGCTCGTAGATCTCGGCCAGCGAGAGCCCCTTCAGGTGCTCGACCAGCTCGACCAGGCGGCCGATCATCAGCGCCCAGATCGCCTCCCCCTTCTCGCGGCTGGCCTTGGTCGGGTCGCCGAAGACGCCGCTCTCCGAGATCTTGGAGGTATGAGCGTACCAGTCGACGCGGTCCTCGCCGGTGAAGTCGAGGTAGCGGCTGGAGAAGCGCGGCACGAACGCCTTCGCGCGCTCCATGCGCACCAGCTCGGGGCGCAGGGCGAGCGTGGTCGAGGTCTCGATCTCGCCGGCGTGGACGTCGTTGACGGTCTCGGCGAGCGCGTAGACCTCGGCGTCGGAGGTCTCGCCGCTGTCGACGCAGGTGAAGATGTGGGCGTCGCGGTTGATCATCTGGGCGGCGAAGTTGAGGGTCGGCGCGTTGCCGCCGTGGCCGTTGACGATCACCAGCTTGGTCACCCCCTGGCGCGCCGCGCACATCCCGACCTCGTGGACCAGCCGCGCCAGCGTCTCGTTGGAGACCGAGAGCGTGCCCGGGAAGTCCTCGTGGTGGTAGGAGACGCCGTAGGGGATGAGCGGCAGCACCAGCGGCCGCGGCTCGGTGCAGCCGCGCGCCACCTCGCGCGCGAGCCGCTCGGCGTCGAACGCGTCGACGTCGAGCGGCAGGTGCGGGCCGTGCTGCTCGACCGCGCCGACCGGCAGCAGCGCGATGTCGACCCGCTTGAGCCGGCGCTCGACCGCCGGCCAGGTCAGCTCGCCCCAGAGCACGGTGTCGCCGTCCCGGGCCTCGCCCTCGCGCCCCGCGGCGAGCGCGAACGGCCGGTCGAAGATGTAGGGCGCGGCGCGCTCGGCGGCGCGCCGGGGATCGACCGCGAGCCACTGGCGACCGACGCGCTCGACCGCCCCCTCGGCGTGCTCGGCGAGGAGCGCGATCAGCCGCGGGCGGATCGCGACCGGGAGCTCCGACGCCGGCGAGCGCTCGGGGTGGAAGCGCAGGCCGACCGCCTCCGGCCGGCGGCGGGCGCGCGCCTCGCCGATCCGCGGCTCGGGGATCAGCCCCTTCTCGGCCAAGAGCCAGGCCGTGTGCTCGGCCGCCGGCGCCTCCTGCTTGACCCCCTCGGCGACCAGCTTGCGCAGCAGCTCCGGGAGCTGCTCCGCGGTGTAGCCGCAGGCCGCCGGGTCGGCGCCGAGCGCGAGCAGCATGCCGGCCACGCGGCGGCATTTCTCGCACCTGCCGCAGGGCAGCGCGCGCTTGCCCTCCGGGCGCTCCTCGATGCTCGCGGCGTGGCACGAGACCTGGAGCGCGAGCAGCTCGGGGTAGCGCTCGGCGAGGATCTTCTCGATCAGCAGCTCCGAGAGCGGGCGCAGCAGCGAGAGCTGGGTCACCCCCCACGCCTTGCCCAGGTAGTAGCGGGTCAGCGCGTTGTCGAAGTAGCGGCTCTGGTCGTAGAGGCCGGCGTAGTGCGCGATCCCCTCGTGGATGGCGCGCACGGTGGTGTCGTGCTCGTTACCGATCACCAGGCGGCCGACGCCGCGCGCGCGCAGCAGCGGCAGGGCGGCGAAGACGAACACCGCCACCGTCCACAGCCGCAGCGGGTAGAGGTCGGCGCGCAGGCGCTGGAAGTCGGGGCGCACGAACGGCAGGTGGCGGTTCATCCAGGCGAACAGCCGATCGGAGTCGGTCCACACCCGGGCGGTATGCGGGACGTGTTCCTTGAAGTGCCGGTAGGCGTTGAGCGCGGTGTACCAGTGGCGGCCCGACTCGTTGACGAACACCGGATGGACCTCGCACCCCAGCTCGGCGAGCAGGCCGTAGGAGAGCAGGCTGTCCTTGCCGCCCGACGACAGCACCGCCCAACGCTCGGGCGAGACCGCCCAGGGGGCGGCGGCGACCCCCGGCTCGCTCTCGGGCTCGAACGCCAGCTCGGCGCGGGTGTAGCGCTCGCGCCGCTCGGCCGGCAGGCCGCGCACGGCGTCGGTCAGGAACGGGTTGGCGACGAGGAGCTTGTTGACATAGATCTCGCGCGAGGTGTTCTCGAGCATCGCGGCGAGGAAGCGGCGGTCGCGGCGGTCGAACGGGCCGGCGAGCACGATCCGGCGGCAGAACAGGCCGTAGTTGAGGGCCGGCTGGGCCGCCGCCAGCGCCGCCAGGTTGAGCGCGCCGGGGTCGGCGGGATCGAACACCGGCTCCTCCCAGCGGTAGGAGAACGTGGTCTCCGCGCTCTCGGCGCCGCGCACGACGCGGTAGCGGCAGGAGAGCCGGTCGGGCTCGACCGCGACCGGCCCGACCTCGAGGCGGTCGATCGCGAGCACGGCGTCGAGGGGATCGCTCACCGGGGCGCCTCTCCGGTCTTGGGCGCTCGGCCCGCGTTCCCCCGGCCGCCGAGCCAGGGCTCGAGCGCCGCGACCACCGGCGCGCAGCCCTCGGTCAGCGGATCGCACACCGGGAGCCCGGTCTCCGCGGCGATCGCCGCCTTCGCCGCCGCCAGCCCCGCGGCGTCGAGCCCCTCGTGGTTGAGGGTGATCGCGACCACCGGCTGGCCCGAGATCAGCTCGATCGCCTGGATCTGCTTGCCCAGCGGATGGATCGGGAAGCCCGGGAAGCCGTCGTACTCGGCCCGTGCCGGCGCGTGCTGGAGCACGACCGCGTCGGGGCGGGCGGCGGCCAGGATCTCGTAGCCGCCCGGGTAGGCCGGGTTGAGCAGGCTCCCCTGCCCCTCGACGACGATCGCCTCCGGCCGCCGCTCGTGCCAGGCGCTCCACACCGCGTGCTCGATCTCGCCGGAGAGGAAGTCGTTGACCAGCGAGTCGAGGACGATGCCGTAGCGGGCGCCCTGCATCCACGCGGTCTGGCCGGTGCCGACCAGCTCGGCGGAGTGGCCGGCGGCGGCCAGCGCGTCGACCAGCAGCCACGCCGTGGTCCGCTTGCCGACCGCGGAGTCGGTGCCGAGGAGCGCGACTTTGAGCGCGTCGACCTCGGCGATCTTGCCGGTGAAGAAGTGGAGCGCCGAGCGCGGCGGCGGCTTGCGCACGTCGCGCAGCTCGACCCCGCGCGCCTGGGCCGCGGCCGCGAGCTCCGGGTCCTCGGAGACGAAATCGTGGAGCCCGGAGTCGACCCCCAGCCCGGCCTCGATCGCGGCCAGCACCTCGGCGCGGGCCGAAGCCGGCAGCCGGCCGCCGTCGGGGGCGAGGCCGACGACGAAGCGGCCGGCGGGCAGGCCGCGGGCGCGGGCGTCGGCGAGCGCGGCGGCGAGGTCGGGCACGACCGGGATCCCGGCCGCGTGGCCGTCGAGCACCTCGCCGGCGTCGCGGATGGCGTTGCCGTCGAGTGGCATCCCGGCGCCCTCACCCCCGCCGGCCGGTGAGGACCGCGACGTAGCGGTCGCCCGGGAAGGGCTCGGCGGCGTGGCGGTCGAGCAGCGCGATCAGCCCGGCGGTCGCGGCCGGCAGCGCGGCCAGGCCCTCGCGCTCGCGCAGCCGGCGCGCCATCGTGCGCATCGCGCGGTCGGAGGCGCCGGCGGCCCAGCCGCCGCTCTCGCGCACCGCGTAGAGCGCCTCGTCGCCGTCGAGCGAGCGCCAGTTGATCAGCGGCTCGTTGACCGCGGTCTCCTTGATCGTCGCCGGATCGAGGTCCTCGCAGCGCGGAAAGCCGCGGCGGAAGCTGCGCACGATCGGGTTCTTGTTCCACGACGAGCCGGCGACCATCTTCGGCACGCGCGAGGTCTTGCCCCGGCGGTAGAGGCTGACGAAGCCGCGGTAGATCCCTGCCAGGGTGGTGCCGTTGGAGACCGGCACCGCCACCGCCGCCGGCGCGTCGCGCAGGTCGTCGTAGATCTCGTACGCGATCTCGCCGTAGGCCTTGAGCTGGACCGGGGTGTTGGCGCCGCCCGGGTTGGCGTCGTACAGCTCGTCGCGCGCCGCGCGCTCCTGCGACGCCACGACCGCCGCCTCGTAGTCGCCCGCCACGCGCACGATCGCGGCGCCCAGCGCCTCCATCTCGGAGGTGCGGCGCGTGCGGTAGCTGGTCGGGATGAAGATCAGCGCCCTGAGCCCGGCGAGCTTCGCCGCCAGCGCGACCGCGGTGCCGTAGTTGCCGCAGGTGGCGACGGTCAGGGTGTCGAAGCCGCGGCGCAGGCAGTCCGCCGCCTGGGCGAACGCGATGCGGTCCTTCTGGGTGCCGGTCGGGTTGCTGCCCTCGAACTTCAGGAAGAGCTGGCGCAGCCCGGTCTCGCGCTCGAGGTGGCGGGCGCGGGTGACCGTGGTGTCGCCGACCTCGGACTCGAACGCGTCCTCGAGCCAGTCGAGCCGCTCGTCGAGCGGCAGCGCCGGGTCGGCGGCCGCGGTCGCGGCCCAGGCGTCGAGCGCGAGCGCGTCGGGCAGCGCCGGCGCGCGGCCGGGCGAGGCGTCGAGCAGCGGCGAGACCGGCTCGGGCGGCGCCTCGGCGCCCGGCTCGAGCTCGGTGACCGCGGCGCCGGCGGCGCGGTCGGGGGGCTCTCGGGCGTTGGTCACGGGCGGGTTCCTCCTCCGGACCGCCCGCGGCGGGCGGCCTCCGGGGAGGAAGAATAGGGCAAGACCGCCCCGCGCCCCTCAGAGCTCCTCGCCGAGGTGGACGAACAGCCCGTCCGCGCCGCCCGCGGTGGTCGCCACCTCGAACCGCTTGCCCGCCGCGCGGGCGCCGGCGAACGCCGCCTCGAGCGCCGCCAGGTCGTAGTCGGGCTCGACGTCGGGCAGCTCCGCCGGCGGGTAGGTCATGTGGATCGTGAACGGCCGGCCGGCGGCGCGCGCGGTGAGCAGCATCTCGAAGGTCGCGACCTCCGGGTTGCCGTGGCGGCCGTCGCCGGAGACCACGTAGTGGTCGGCGGTGACGTCGCGGAAGAAGTCGGTGTCGACGTTGCGGTCGCTGCCGTGGTGCGGGAGCTTGAGCAGGTCGACGTGGAAGGTCTCGCCCTCCCGCCACAGCCCGGCCGCGCGCAGACCTTCCCGGATGTCGTCGCCGCGCGCGTCGCCGGTCAGGAGCATGGTCTTGCCGCCGGCCTCGGCGAGCACCACGATCGACGCCAGGTTGAACACCGACTCGTCGCTGAACGCCGCGGCCTCGACCGGCGAGACCCGGCCGAGCCCCTTCGCCTCGAGGAAGCGGTCCCACTCCTCTTGCAGCGCGAGCAGCCGGCGGCGGCTCGGGGCGAGGACGCGCAGCGCGAGGTCGTCGCCGAACTCGACCGGGTCCTCGGCGGCGAGGATCAGCCCGTCCGTGCCGCCGGGGGCGTTGACCCGCAGCCGCAGCTTGCGGGCATTGTCGCGCAGCTTGCGCCCCTGGCTGACGCTCGCCAGCACGAGCGCCGACTGGTGGGCGCGCAGGATCGCCGCCGGCACCCCCTCGGCGGTCGCGGCGCCGCCGACCGCGGCGGTGCCGGGGCGGAGCAGCTCCTCGGGGTGGTTGCCGAGCACGTCGTCGAAGCTGTTGTGCCAGAGCGAGCGGATGTTGAAGGGCTGCGGCCGCCGCGCCTCCTTCGCCTCGGCGAGGTCGTCGGTCAAGTCGAGCACCCCGTTGATGTGGTCGTCGTCGATGTGGCTGACCATCACGAGGTCGATCGGGAGCGGCTCGTCGCCGGCGCCGACCCGCTCCTCGCGCAGGGCGTCGAGGCGGGCCCGGAGCCGGTCCTCCCACACCCGGGCGGCGCCGCCGTCGATCAGGATCAGGCGCGGGTCGTCGGCCGCGCCGTAGTGCAGCAGCAGGCAGTCGCCGTGGCGGGCGCGCAGCGCTTCGAGGGTGAAGATCATCGTCGGTTCCTTTCGCTGGCGGCCTTCGGCCGCGGGGCTCACTGCGCCTGCATCGCGCGCAGCACGTCGAGCATGCCGGCGCCCTGGAAGTAGCGCTCGCGGCCGAGGTCGGTGGCGGTCGAGCAGATCAGCTCCTTGACCCGCCGCGGATCGCCGACCAGCTCGCCGTAGCGCGCCATCAGCAGCGCGGCGGCGCCCGAGACGTGGGGCGCGGCCATGCTCGTGCCGTCCTTGCGGCCCGAGGCGTGACCGGGCAGCGGCGCGGTGACCTTCTCGCCCGGCGCCACGAGATCGGGCTTGGCCCGGCCGTCGCCGGTCGGGCCGCGGCTCGAGAAGTAGCTGACGCCGTAGGTGTGAGGCCGGTCGCGGTGGGTCGCCCCGACCGTGATCACCGCCTCGGCGTTGCCGGGGTCGGTGATCGAGACCGTGTGATAGCCCTCCTTGAACCCCTGGTGAGTGTGGTAGCGCAGGTAGCCCTGGTTGCCGGCCGCGGCGACCACCACCACCCCGGCCGCGACCAGCCGCTCGCACTCCTCGCACACCGGCGTCCGGCCGCAGGCGTAGTTCGCGATGTCGTGGTTGATCGACAGGCTGAGGTTGGCGCCGTGGACGACCACGTAGTCGCGCGACTCGTTGAGGTAGCGGACGAACTGGAGCGCGGCGATGACGACGAACTCCTCGCCGCCCCGGCTCGCGAACTCGTCGTCCGCGCCGCCGTCGCCGCCGCCGTCGGCCCCCGGGGGCCCGAGCACGCGCAGGTCGTAGAGCCGGAGGTCGGGGCAGATCCCCTGCAGCTCGAGCCGATACCCCTCGCCGGCCGGCTCCCACCAGTCGGCGGCGAGGATGCCGGCGACGTGCGTGCCGTGGTCGAACGCGGCCTCCGGCGCCCGGTAGTAGGAGTGCTCGTGCGGCATCTCGAGCAGCTCCTCGTAGAGCGCCCAGTCGAGGTCCCGCCCCTGCTCGAGCAGACCGCGCAGCGACCCGAGGTCGCGCTCCAGGCGCTCGGCGCGGCGCCGGTCGGCGGGCTTCGCCCCGTCGGCCCGGCCGGCGGCGATCGCCGCGGCGACGTGCTCGGGCAGGGCGTGGCCCGGCGCGTCGGGGTCGAGCCGGTCGGGGTCGAGCAGCTCGCGCAGGCGGGTGAAGTCGTAGGTCTTGAGCACGCGGGTCTCGAACTCGAAGGTCTCGTCGGGCCGCGCCCGCGGCACCGGGGCGTGGTCCCCGGGCCGCCGGCGGCAGAAGGCCCGATGGGTGGCGTCGATGCCGGAGTCGACGACCGCCCAGGTCAGCTTGTCGCAGCGGACGTTGAACAGCCCGCGCGCGGCGTCGGCCTTGGTCGCGGGGCCCGACTCGGCGACCGCCGTGCCCGCCGGCCGGTTGCGGTTGACGAGGTAGACGAGCTCCGGGGGGCCGGCGACTCCGGCGTCCCCGTCGCTCTCCCCGTTCCGCGCCGGGTACTCGAGCGCGCCCGCGAGCAGCTCGTCGAGGGCGTCGAGGGCGTCGGGCACCGCCTCGCCCGTCAGCTCGGCCTCGCAGCCCTCGGTCTCGCCGCGCGCCGGCTTGGCGCGGCGCCCTCGGCGGGCCTCGTCCGCGGCGGCGTGGCGGGCGGTCCAGGCGACGGCCCCGATCACCCCCGCCATCCAGAACAGCTCGGGATGCACCCCCTCGGGGGTGAGCCCCCGGGGCGGTGGCGCGCCGCGCCTCCCGGCCGCCCGCCGGCGCGCCAGCTCGAGCACGGCGTCGAGCGCCTCGCCGAGCGGCCCCTTCAGCTCGTTGAGCTGCGCGCGGATCTCCGCGATCGAGGGCGTCGCCGGCGCGCCCGGCGCGCCCCCGCGGGTGAGCACCGTGCTCCACCACGCGGTCATCGGCAGCACCACCCGGACCAGCTCGTCGAAGAAGAGGCGGGCGGCGACGTTGGCGTGGGTGTAGGCGATGCGCGTCGGCGCGCGCTCGCGGCCGGTCCAGAGCTGCGTCGGGTGCGCCCGGCGGTAGTCGAGCAGCCGGTCGGCGCGCAGCCTCCGCGCGAGGGCGCCGGCGCGGGTGCCCCAGTGCGGGGTGAGCAGCAGGTCGAGCGCGCCGAGCGGATCCTCGCAGCCGTAGTAGATCCAGACGTCGGGCAGGACCGGCGAGTCCTGGGTGAATCGCCGCGAGCCGTCGAACGCGAAGATCAGCTCCTCGAGGAAGCGGCGGCCGAGCGCCGGGCGCTCCGCCCCGGGTCGATCGACGCGTTTCGCGGCCATGCAGCGACTCCCTTCTCTTCCCGACGGCGCGCGCCGTCGTTGTCGCGCTTGCTTGCTCCAGTATAGACGGATACGACTGCGCCGCCGGTCCATCTCCCTCGCCGCAGCGCGGCACGACGATTGCCGCGGTGTGCTAGCTTGACCGTACCGGTCGCTTCGCCAGCCGCGGCCGGTGGGAGGAGAGCCGCCGATGACGATCGTCGAGACCGCCGAGACGCCCCCGGCAGGCCTCCCGAGCGACGATTTCGCCGCTCCCGCGTCTCCGCCCGCGACCCCCCGGCCCGCGCTCGACGCCGCGGTCGCCGCGGTGGCGGCGCAGCGCGGGGCCTGGGTGGGGGCGGAGATCGCCGGCCGCATCCGCCTGCTCGACCGCCTGCGCCGGGACTTTCTCGCGGTGGCGCCGCGCTGGGCGGCGGCGGCGATGGCGGCCGAGGGGCTCGAGCCGCACGCCGCGGGCGGCGGCGAGGAGTGGCTGACCGGCCCCTACCTGGTGCTGCGCAACCTGCGCCTGCTGCGCGAGGCGCTCGACGACATCGCCGAGGCCGGCGCGCCCGAGATCCCGGGCGCGGTGACCACCCGCGCCGACGGCCGGGTGGTCGCCGAGGTGTTCCCGGCCTCGCTCTGGGACCGGCTGTTCTTCCCCGGCGTCGGCGCCGAGGTGTGGATGCAGCCGGGGGTGACCGCCGAGCGCCTGGCCGAGACCCAGGCGCTCGCCTACCGGCACCCCTCGCCGGGCGGGGTGGCGGTGGTGCTCGGGGCCGGCAACGTCTCCTCGATCGGCCCGATGGACGTCCTCTACAAGCTGTTCGTCGAGCACCAGGTGGTGGTGCTCAAGGCGCACCCGGTCAACGCCTACCTCGGCCCGCTGCTCGAGGAAGGGTTCGCGGCGCTGGTCGAGCGCGACCTGCTGCGCGTGGTCTACGGCGGCGCCGCGGAGGGCGCCTACCTGTGCGACCACGCGGACGTCGACACCATCCACGTCACCGGCTCGGACCGGACCTACGAGGCGATCGTCTTCGGCCCCGGCGAGGAGGGGCGGCGGCGCAAGGCGGAGGGCCGGCCGCGCAGCGCCAAGCCGGTGACCGCCGAGCTGGGCAACGTCAGCCCGGTGATCGTCGTCCCCGGAGCGTGGAGCCCGGGCGACCTCGCCTACCAGGCCGAGAACCTGGCCGCGATGCTGACCAACAACGCCGGCTTCAACTGCAACGCCGCGCGGGTGATCGTCCAGCACGCCGGCTGGGGGCGCCGCGCGGCGCTGCTCGACGCCATCCGCGAGGTGCTCGCCCGGGTGCCGCCGCGCAAGGCCTACTACCCGGGCGCCGCCGAGCGCTTCGACGAGCTGACCGGCACGCATCCCGAGGCCGAGTGCTTCGGCGCGCGCGGCGACGGCCGCCTCCCGTGGGCGCTGATCCCCGGCCTCGACCCCGACGACGCGGCCGAGCCGCTCTACCGCTTCGAGGCCTTCAACTCGCTGTTCGCGGAGACCGCGCTCGCGGCGGCGAGCCCGGCCGAGTTCGTCGCGCGCGCGGTCGCCTTCGCCAACGACCGCCTGTGGGGGACGCTCAACGCCACCCTGATCGTCGACGCCGCGGCGCTGCGGGACGCCGCCACCCGCGACGCCGTCGAACGCGCGATCGCCGAGCTGCGCTACGGCACGGTGACGATCAACCACTGGGCGGGCGTCGGCTACGGCCTGGTCGTCACCCCCTGGGGCGCCTACCCCGGCCACGACCCGCGGGACATCCAGTCCGGCGTCGGCGTGGTGCACAACAGCCTGATGTTCTCGCGGCCGGAGAAGACCGTCATCCGCTCCCCCTTCCGCGCCTTCCCCAAGCCCCCCTGGTTCCCCAGCCACCGCGACGACCGTGCCCTCGCCGAGACCCTCACCCGCTTCGAGGCCTCCCCGTCGCCGCTGCGCCTGCCCGGCGTCTTCTGGCACGCGCTGCGGGGATAGCCGCCCGGAGCGGGCTGGACCCGTCTCGCCACCCGTTCGCGCGGGCTCGAGCGGGGCGCGGCTCCCGCCCCGCGGCGCCCGACTGCCCACCCGTTCGGAGGTCGCCCGCGGCCGGCGGCCGGGCTAACCTTCCGATGGGCCGGAGCGCCTCGGCGCGAAATCACGGCCTGTGGCCCCGACAAGGGCAAAACCGGCGCAAGCCGGCGACGCAAAGCTTCGGGTCTTCGATCCACCTCCGCAGCGGGCGTGGCCTCGCGGAGCGACCAAGACGGCTGGGCTGCCGAAGGGTAGCTCGGCCGATTTGGTTTCGCCTCCGCGCCGGCGCCGGCCCCGCAATGAGGAGGTGGTCATCATGTCGACCCGTCATCGAATCCTGAATCCCCTGCTGCTGGCGCTGGCCCTCGCCGCGCTGGCGGCCGCCCCGTCCGCCGCCGACCGCTTGCCCACCGGCGACTTGGTGTTGCCGTACTTCGAGCTCGGGCTCGCACCGCCCGGTGGCAATCCCTACGACCAGAAGGTCGCCGTCTTCGCGGTCGGCAACTGCGGGAACGAGCCGGTGGAGGCGACCATCACCGTGTGGACCAACTGGGGCATCCCGGTGCTGGCCGTGGAGCGTGAGATCCCGGCCAAGGGCATCGCCTCGGCCAACCTGCGCGACTGGATCGTCTTCGGCCGGCTCCCCGACCGTCAGCTCACGGTGGCCGAGTTGGCGCACCTGCAGGCCGCCCTGAGCGGGCTGCCGTCGCCCCAGGACGGCCGCTACTACGCCACTCCGGTGGCCGAGAACCTGGCCGTCGGCTTCGTCAGCGCGCACCTGGCCTCGTACCTCGATGGGGAATCGCTGTGGGGCGACTTCTTCGCCGTCGATCCGCTGATGAACCAGGCGACCGGCGAGTCGCTGGTGCGGCTGGTCGCCGGTGAGAGCCGCGAGGTGTGCGAGCATCACCTGCTGCGCTTCCTCCAGGGCGGCGGTTTCGACGCCGGGACCCGGCTGGTGCTGTGGACCGGGACCGGCGGCACGCCTTCGCTGAGCCCGGAGCCGACCGTCGCGCCGGTGGCGTTCCGGTGCACCATCTTCGACGAGGCCGGCAACCTGCTCGGCGTCGATGAGCTGGAGCTGCTGGCCACCCAGGCCGTGAGCGTCACCGCGCGCGGCTGGCCGGTGCCCTTCGGCTGGGTGGACTGCATCGCGTCGCAGCCGACGTTCGCCTGCCTGCACTACGTGGCGGAGGACCGCTACGGGGTGGCGCTGCGCTCGTTCTGTGAGCGCGAGGAGTACCCCGGACCTCCACCCTGGCCGCGCATCACGCTCCAGAAGCTGGTCAACGGCGACGACGCCAACCTGCCGCCGGGACCCGCGCTGCCGCTGGGCGATGCCATCGAGTGGACCTTCGTGGTCACCAACCCGAGCCAGGTCGCGCTCATCGACGTCGAGGTGGCCGACGACCATGGTCTCACGGTCACCTGCCCCGACGACATCCTGAGCCCGGGCGAGACGATGACCTGCACGGCCACCGGTGAGGCCGCGCCGGGCGTGCACCGCAACGTCGCGACGGCGACGGCGAGCACGCTCGCGGGATGGGTGGTCGAGGACAGCGATCCCGCCCACTACTGCTGCCTGGTGCCGGGCATCGACATCGAGAAGCTGACCGAGGGCGAGGACGCCGACGACCCGCCGGGGCCGATCATCGTGGTCGGCGGCGGTGAATGCCTGACCGGTGATTGTCCGCCGCCGCCGGTCGAGGTGACCTGGACCTACGTGGTGACCAACACCGGGGAGGAGCCCCTCACCGGCGTGACGGTGGTCGACGACCAGGGAGTCGAGGTCGTCTGCCCCACCGACAGCCTGGAGGTCGGTGAGTCGATGACCTGCACCGCCACCGGTATCGCTCAGCTCGGGCAGTACGCCAACGTGGGCACGGCGTCCGGTACGGCTCCGGACGGCCGGGTGGTCTCCGACAGCGACCCGAGCCATTACCTCGGCGTCGCCGAGCCGCCACCCCCGGGCAACGAGGGGTGCACCCCCGGCTACTGGAAGAACCACCCCGGCGCCTGGCCGCCCACCGGGTACGCCACGGGCCAGCGGGTGGACTCGGTCTTCGCCGGCTCCTCCGGCTATCCCGACCTCGCCGCGGCGACGCTGATGGAGGCGCTCAGCTTCGCCGGCGGTCCGGGAGTCGAGGGTGCGGCCGAGATCCTGCTGCGGGCCGGAGTCGCGGCGCTGCTCAACGCCGCCCACCCCGGCGTCGCCTACCCGCGCACCGTGGCGCAGGTGGTGACGGCGGTCGACGCCGCGCTGCTGTCGGCCAACCGCGACACCATGCTGGTGCTCGCCGCCGCGCTCGACGCGGACAACAACCTCGGTTGTCCGCTCTGAGCCGACCCGGTGCGGTGGGTCACCGCCCTGGCGGAGGTCCCTCCGTAACGGTTGGAACCGCCCCCGTCCCGGCCGCCGGGCGGGGGCGGCTTTCTGTCGGCCCGGCGTTTCCGGCACGCGCGGCGGAGCGGGAGGCCCGGTTGACATCCCCCGGGGCGCGTGCTCGCATAGCCGCGGCATGTCCCCCGACTTCCCCGCCCGAGCCGAGACAGCGGGTTCCCCGCGCCCGCGCTGGTTGGTCGCCCGCGGTGCCCGCGCCGCCGAGGAAGCGGTCCTGGCGGAGGTCGAGCGGCTGCTCGGCGAGGGCGGCGGGGCGCCGCCGGCGCGCCCGGTGCGGGTGGTGGTGCCGTCGAACAGCCTGCGGCTGCACCTCGCCGGCGAGCTGGTGCGGCGGCGCGGGCGGGCGGCGCTCGGGGTGGCGGTGCAGACGCTCTACGGCGCCGCGCTCGAGACGCTCGAGCGGGCCGGCGAGTCGGCGCCGCGCGGGCGGCTGCTGTTCGACGTCCTGGCGCG
>CAZNIX010000026.1:0-20836 GCA_964573125.1 uncultured Thermoanaerobaculia bacterium | reverse complement strand
CGGCGCTCGCCCGCCCGCGGCGGACGCTCGCGGCGCTCGCGGTCGTCGCCGCCGCGCTCGCGCTCGGCCTGCCGCGGCTCGCGATCCAGGATAGCTGGCTCGACGGCTTCGCCCCCGGGAGCGCGCTCCGCCGCGACACCGCCCGGGTCGGCGCGAAGCTCCTCGGCACGCACGTGCTCCTGATCGAGGTCGCGTTCGACCCCGCGGCGGGCGCCGCCGTCGGCCGCGCCGGCGGCCGCGAGGCGCCGCTGCTCCTGCCCGCGAACCTCGAGGCGATCGGCGCCTTCGAGCGCTTCCTCTCCGCGCGGCCCGAGGTCGGCGGCGTGCTCGGCCCCTGGAGCCACGCCGCCGCCGTCCACCACCTCTGGCTCGCGCGCCGGGAGGGGACGCGATCGATCCCGGACCGCCCGGAGCGGCTCGCGCTGCTCTGCGAGCGCTTCGCCGACGGGCGCGGCGAGCACCGCCTGCGCGAGGTGTTCGCGCCCGGCCTCGACCGCGCGGTGGTCACGCTCTACCTCGGACACGCCAACTTCCGCGACACCGCGGCGCTGATGGCCGCGGCGCGCGCCTGGGCCGGCGAGCGCCTGGCGCCGCTCGGCGCGCGGATCGGCTTCGCCGGCGACGTCGCGGTCAGCCAGGCGATGATCCCGGCGATCGTGCGCACCCAGCTCGCCTCGCTGGCGCTCGCGCTCGCCGGAGCGGTGGCGGCGGTGGCGCTGCTCCGCCGCTCGCTGGCCGAAGGGCTGGCGGTGGTCGTCCCGGTGGCGGCGGCGGTGGTGTGGATCACCGGCGCCATGGGCTGGCTCGGGGTGCCGCTCGGGGTCGCGACCTCGACCTTCTGCGCGATCGCGCTCGGCGTCGGCGTCGACCACGCGATCCACTACCGCGAGGCCTGGCGACAGGCGCGCGCCGGCGGCGACCCCGAGCCCTGGCTCGCGGCGGTGCGCGGCGCGGGCCCGGCGATCGTCGCCGACGCCGCCGCGATCGCCCTCGGCTTCGGCCTGCTGGCGCTATCGCGGGTGCCGCCGAACGCGCGCCTCGGCACGCTGGTCGCCGCCGCGCTCCTCGCCTCGGCCGCGCTCACGCTCGCCGGCCTCGGCGCGTTCCTCGCCGCGACCGGGCGGCGCGAGACCGAACGCGGCCGATCGCTCTCCCGCTAGGCCGCGACGACCGCGGCCGCCAGCTCCTCCCGGATGCGCCGGCGCCAGAGCTCGAACGCCGGCTCGTCCTCGGTCCCGACGGCGGGCAGGCGCTCGAGGATCCGGTCGGTGACCGCCGCCGCCTCGGCCGCCGGGCGGCCGGCGAGCCGGCGGCACGCCCGCTCGTGCTCGGCGCCGATCGAGCCGTCGAGCTGGCGCGCCTTGGCCGCGAACGCGGCGCCCTGGGCCAGCTCCCCCCGGTGGGAACCGGCGAGCTCGATCAGGCTCTCGAGCGCTCCCTCGCCCACGCCGTCGGCGTAGACCGCGGCAAGGCCGACGCCGCTCCACAGATCGCTCCGGCGCGCCGGCTCGAAGCTCGCGATCCGCCACGCGATGCGCTCGGGGTCGGCGACCTCGCCGAACCAGAGGCTGCGGCCGAGCCCCTGGTCGAACGCGCGGCGGGCGTAGCCGGAGAGGCGCCGCGGCCGCCGCCGGCGCTCGACGCGCGCGCGGAAGTGGAAGAAGCCCTCGTGGAAGCCCCAGCCGTCGAGCGCGAGCCAGGCGAAGCGCGGGTCGAGCCGGCGCATCAGCCAGCGCCGCGGCGCGCCGAGCCGGGGGATCGCCCAGCCGGCGCCGACGTGGAGCAGGTGGACGTAGGCGGCGCCGGGCCCGGCCAGGAACTCCGCGAGCCGCGCCGGCCGCCGCCAGGGGACGAGCAGGTCGCGCACGGTGAGGCCGAATCCGGCGCCCTCGAACGCGAAGCCGCGCATCCAGGCGGCGCCGGCGGCGCGCTCGAGCCGGTCGGCCAGCGTCTCCCCGCTGCCGTCCTCCTCGAGCGCGGCCTGGTACCCGGCGACGAACACCCGCGCGACCCCCTCCAGCCGCGCGGTCAGCGCCGGATCGCCGGCGAACCCGAGCCGGGCCATCGACGCCCGGTCCGGAGAAACCGCGAACAGCCGCCCGATCACCTTGCCCATCGCTCCGCCCTCGCCCCCGGGTGCAGGCCGGGATCATACCGCCACCGTCGCGCGGAGCCGGCGATCGGTTACACTGCGCGCCACGCTCCGTTTACGCCGCGCATGACCTCCGCCTACGACTCCTCCTCGATCGAAGTCCTCACCGGCCTAGAGCCGGTGCGCCGGCGCCCGGGGATGTACACCGCGACCGAGCGCCCCAACCACATGGTGCTCGAAGTCGTCGACAACAGCGTCGACGAGGCGATCGCCGGCCACTGCCACCAGATCGCCGTTACCCTCCACCGCGACGACTCCGTCACCGTCGACGACGACGGCCGCGGCATGCCCGTCGACACCCATCCTGAAGAAGGCGTCTCCGGCGTCGAAGTCATCCTCACCCGCCTCCACGCCGGCGCCAAGTTCTCGCACAAGGACTACCGCTTCTCGGGCGGCCTCCACGGCGTCGGCGTCTCCGTCGTCAACGCGCTCTCCGAGCGCCTCGAGGTGGCCGTCCGCCGCCACGGCGCCGAGCACCGGATGGCGTTCGCCGGCGGCGAGAAGATCTCCGAGCTGCAAGTGGTCGGCACCGTCGGCAAGCGCAACACCGGCACCACCGTCCACTTCAAGCCCGATCCGCAGTTCTTCGACACCACCAAGGTCCACGTCAAGCGGCTGACCCACGCGCTGCGCGCGAAGGCCGTGCTCTGCCCCGGGCTGCGGATCGCGTTCCGCGACGAGAACGACCCCGCCCACGACGAAGAGTGGCAGTACCAAGACGGCCTCGAGGACTATCTGACGCGCGAGCTGGCCGACCTCGAGCGCGTCCCCGAGCGCCCGTTCCGCGGCGCGCACCGCGAAGAGGAGCGCGAGGCCGACTGGGTGGTGGCCTGGCTCCCCGCCGACGGCGAGCCGCTGGCCGAGAGCTACGTCAACCTCATCCCGACCCCCCAGGGCGGCACCCACGTCAACGGCTTCCGGAGCGGCCTGACCGACGCCGTGCGCGAGTTCTGCGAGTTCCGGAGCCTCGTGCCGCGCGGCGTGAAGCTCGCCCCCGACGACGTCTGGGCGCGCTGCGCCTACGTCCTCTCGCTGCGCATCAAGGATCCCCAGTTCTCCGGCCAGACCAAGGAGCGCCTGTCCAACCGCGAGGCGGCACCGTTCCTCGCCGGCGCGGTCAAGGACGCGTTCTCCCTCTGGCTCAACCAGCACACCGCCGAGGGCGAGGCGATCGCGCGCCTGGCGATCGCCGCCGCCCAGGCGCGGGCGCGCGCCGGCAAGCAGATCGAGCGCAAGAAAGTCGCCGCCGGCCCGGCGCTCCCCGGCAAGCTCGCCGACTGCACGAGCGACGACCTCGAGGCGACCGAGCTGTTCCTGGTCGAAGGCGACTCCGCCGGCGGCTCGGCCAAACAGGCGCGCGACCGCGCGACCCAGGCGATCCTCCCCCTGCGCGGCAAGATCCTCAACACCTGGGAAGTCGACCCGGCCTCCGTCCTCGGCTCCCAGGAAGTCCACGACATCGCGGTCGCCCTCGGCGTCGACCCCGGCTCGCCCGACCTCTCCGGCCTGCGCTACGGCCGCGTCTGCATCCTCGCCGACGCCGACTCCGACGGCGCCCACATCGCCACCCTCCTGTGCGCCCTGTTCGTCAAGCACTTCCGCCCCCTGGTCGAAGCCGGCCGCGTCCACCTCGCGATGCCCCCGCTCTACCGCATCGACGTCGGCAAGCAGGTCTACTACGCGCTCGACGAAGCGGAGAAGGACGCACGGCTGGCGAGGATCGAGGAGGAGGGTCTGCGGGGGAAGGTCGCGATCCAGCGCTTCAAGGGACTGGGCGAGATGAACCCGCCCCAGTTGCGGGAGACGGTGATGAACCCGGATACGAGGAGGTTGGTGAGGTTGACGGTCGAGGCGGGGGACGGCACCGATGCGGTGATCGACATGCTGCTGGCCAAGGGGCGGGCGGGGGAACGGCGGGCGTGGCTGGAGGAGAAGGGGAATCTGGCGGAGGTTTGAGGGGGCTGCCGGGCCGCCCGCTCAGGAGTTCCTTACGAACACCACATTATCGGGATCCCGGCGCACGGCCACGAGTTGCAGGATGCGGTCTTGACGCATCTCGCCGACCTCGATGTCGGCACGGCACAGCTCGAACGCGGCCTTGACGCTGCAGCCGAAAGCGAGCGCCTGGTAGAAGTTCGCCGCGAAGCGGATGGCCGCCCGATCGAGGACCTCGTCGGACATCCCGATCACGCAGTCGACATCGCGGGCGATTGCAGTCGCCTGCTCCTCGGAAAAGCAGGCGTTCAGGAACACACAGCGCAGGCGCCGGTTGAATTGGGCGAGCAGGCGCGCCAGGCGCGTGGCTTCAACCGGCCGGGTGGCACCATCCTCGCCCTCCAGGAGGATCGCGCTCCCCGGTCCACCATGGCCACTGAAGTGCAGGATGTCGGGACGGTGCCGCAGGAGGTGCGCCTGCAGATCCGAGGGCCGCACCGCCCACTTCTGCCACAGCTCGAACCTGGCGCCCAGGTCCGCGAGCCGCAGCGCGTGGTCGATCTCCCGCACCTCCTGGTCGAGGCGAAGCCGCACCCCGTCGGTCGGGTTGGCGCCCAGAAAGAGAATGCGGATCGGCCCCTCGAGCTCCGCCGGGGGCACCGCGAGCGAGCCCGCATCGGCCGCGCCAGCGGAGCGCGCTGGAGCGGTCGGCGACGCCGGCTGTTGCGCCGAGAGCTGCATGTTGACCGGCCCGGCCACGGCACCGCTGGCGTTGAAGCTCACGTTTCCAGCCCCGGAGACGGTCTGGACGGCGCCCCCGCCGGCGGGCGGTGCCGGGCGCACCGGCGGTGGATCGGCTGCGAAGACCGGCGGAGGCGCCAGCGTGGGCGCCTCCGATCCGACCTCGCGCGGTGCGGCGCTGAGATTGCGGTGCACTGGCCCGAGCAGCCCCTCGACCCACCGTTCGACGCTCTCGCGGTGGCGGTGCGGAGCCCGCCGGACGGTCGCCAGCTCGACCGGCGAAACCATCCGCGAGAGCCTGGCCGTCAGTTCGCGGCAGCTCCGCCGCGAGTTCTCGTCCATCTCGGGCTCACCGCTCCAGTAGGCGATCAGTTGCTCCGCGATCTCCGCCGCGTTCCCGTTCACGGTGCCTCCTCGGACTCCAAGGTCGCGCTCGGCGGCTCCGCGGCCGCCTGCTCCGCCGCGGTCTCACCCGGCGGCGAGGTCGAGTGGGAGGCCTCCGACATGCGCTGGTAGAGCGCACGACCGCCCACGAACCCCACCACCACCGCCACGAACACCCCGGCGACGATCCCCCATCGCCAGCGATGGAAGTTGAGCGCCCTCGCCAGGTGCCGGACCATCGCCCGGGTCGCGTCGTTCGCCACCCCGGCCCACCGGTCCATCAACGCCGCCGCCCGGAGTCGGGGCTGGCCGGCAATCCGCGGTCTCAGAGTCTCCGAGGTGAACTCCGCTCGGAGCGCGGACGTCCGGCGCCGGACGACGAGCAGCTCCGCCAGAAGCGGGCGCAGGAGCGCGCGCACGTGGCGCTTGCGCGGCGCCGCGAGGTAGACGGCCATCCGACCGAGCAGCGACAGCCGGTGGAGCTGCGGCCGCTGCTCCAGAGTGCCGGCGGCGAGACGCGACGCGACGACCGATCGAGCGGCCGGGGCACCTCGAGGCATGCGCGCCTCGGCACGCTCGAGAGCTGTTTCGGCGAGCGCCTCGAAGATGTCGACGGCGAGCTGCTGCGCGATCGGCCGGCGGTCGTCGAGGACCCAACTGAACAGAGCCGCCTCGATCTCGGTCAGCGGCCGGACGGACTCCGTCCAGACACCGTAGACCAGCGGGCCGATCGCGACGCGGGCATCGCCGCCGGGAAGGCGTTCGCGCTGGGCGAGATAGGTGCGCACGAAGACCTCGACCGCCGCCGGCCGGTCAGTCAGCGAGACTTGAGAGATGAGATCCTGGAGGATCAGGGCCACGAGCTCGAAGTTGCGCACCGCTTGAAGCTGAATGGCGTGGAAGACGTAGCGGCGGACGAAGGGATGGTGCTCCTCGGCCAGCATGGATCGCAGGCGTGCGCCGATCGCCTCGGGGGTCAACGCCGGCTGGGCGGGGTCGCAGGTGATCAAGCCGCAGGTGAAGGCGACCGTCGCCAGCAGTTGCTCGCGTGGCAGGGGCGATGCCTGGCGGCGGTCGGCACGGGCGGCGGCGCGCCAGCCGTCGAGGATCGCCAGGGACTCCTCGGGGCGCTGGCGACACGCCTCCGCCGCGCCCCACGCCACGGCCGGGATGAGATCCGCCGAGAGCAGGACCCTGGTCCGCAGGAGCGGCTCGAGCTGGCGGAAGTGCCAGGCGACCGCCCAGGGCAGGGCCGTCGAAGCGATTGCCGAGCGGACCCGCCGGTCGGAGTCGCCGACCAGCACGGCGAGCAGCCGGTGGAGCTCCTGGGCCAGCCGGTTGGGTCGATCGAACGCGGCGGCGAAGCCGACGATCAGGGCGACCCCCGCCCGCAACGCGGCGCGGGGATCCCGGTGGCGGCGGCTGATCAGCTCGAGTGTCGGGTGACTGCGATCGTAGTCGCAGGCGATCGCCCACCAGGCCCGCAGGCGTTCGAAGACCAGCGCCGTGCCGTCGGCTTCCCGCAGGCCGGCGACCGCCTTGGCCGCGAATCTCCGCAAACTCTCCGATGGATCCGTCAGCAGGTCGAGGAAATAGGGCTCGACGACCTCGAAAGAACGCCGGCCGATCAGGCTCAGGGAATCGATCAGCGCCTGTTGCAGAAGTTGATTCTCGTTCCTGGAGAGGTGACGTGAGCCCTTCTCGTCTTCCTTGGGCGGCTTCGCCGCGACCGCCGGTACCGACCGCGACTGGCCCGCCGCGCCCTCCGCCGTGGCCGCGGGGTTCGCCGCTTCGATCGTTTCGGGCCGGTCGGACCAACGCAAGAGTTCGGCCAGAGCGGGCAGGGCCGCAAGGAGGCGTCGCCTTTGGTGATGCCAGAGCACGTCGAGGATCCGCTCGCGGGTAGCGGGAGACAGGCACTGGATCTTGACCGCTCCACCCGCCGAAGCGACAGTCTTGAAGTAGGTGGAGACGCGCGGCAGGTCCCGATAGTCGAACTGCGGGAGCAGGGGGTCCGTTTCACGCCAGGTGCCGCTGACGAGCAGCTCGAGGCCCGAAAAAACAACCTCTTCGGGCATCCCGTCGAGGAGCGTCAGTCCGAGGATGAGAAGCTGTTCGCGGGGCTCGAAGCGCCGGTACCAGGTGAGGACCGCCTGGGCGTCGCCAGGGAGAGAAGCGAGGCGCTCCTCGATCGCCGCCGGCGATCGGTCGTCGAGCCTATGGAGCTCCTCCGCGAACTGCTGCACCTGCGCCGGCGACCTGAGACGCTCCACGACCCGACGGAGGGGCAACCCTTCGACTAGCTCCAGTTCGCCGTCGGTCTCGGGCAGCAGGCCCGCGGGGATCGGGTCGAGCTTCCGGAGCAGGAACTCGATCAACGCGTCCCGGCCGTAGTACGACTCCCATGACAGCTCGACCCAGAGCCGGGCTTCGAAGCTCCCGCCGTCGATTCCCCACTCCTCGCGGCTGCAGTCGGTGGTGATGATCGCGTAGCCCCGATGCTCGGCGAGGAGCGCGCGCAGCTTGGCCGGCGAGTCGACCGTGAGCTGCTCGGGCGAGATGTCGACCAGCAGCAGGACCGCCGGGGAGTCCCCCGCGAGCGCCGACTCGATGCGCTGGGGGTCCTTGCCCTGGTACCGCTCCCGGACACGCAGCGTCTGGTCCGGCTCGAGGCGCCGTCGCAGCAGGAGAGCGAGGTGCCGCGCGCAGTACTGCTTGTCCGGCAGATCTCCGGCCACGAACAGCAGTCGGTGCTCGTCCAAGAGCTGCGCCAGGCGCGGCGCGTCCGGCGGATCGACCCAGCGCTCGGGCTCATAGGAATCGAGCGACAGCTCCTGGAACTGTCCTTCGGGAACGATCGGCTGGTGAACCTCGGTGAACTGCAGGTAGACGTCGCCCTGGTGGATGCCGCCGGCGACCGGTGCAGTGACGCTGAGCAGATGGACGCCGCCGGCAATCTCGCCGGCGAGGTTGAGCGCCACGTTCCCGCTGCCCGCGATCGTCTGCCGGGCTTCCGGTCCCGCCGCCCGGTCCGGCTGCCGTTCCGGCTCCGCGTCCCGCACCTTCACGCCAGCGACCTCCTTGGGTCGGGTTGCGCCTCGGGAGACACCGCCACGAGGGGCCTGGTTGAGCCGGCGCCGACGGCCACGGCCGGCGCGCTGCTCAACCAAAAGTCGCGCCGCGGGTTCTTCTCAGGCGACCCGTGCACGCGACGGGAGGTGACGGACGTGAGCGCCGACCACGGCAGAGGCGAAGTGCTGGGCTGGGGCTCCTTCGCCAAGGTCTTCCACGGTTGGGACGAACTGCTCGATCGGCCGGTCGCGATCAAGGAGCTGGTGCAGCCCTTCGCGGGGAGCGAGGCCTTCGTCCGCGGCTATTTCGCTAAGGCGCTGCGCATGATCGACGTTGCGCATCCCAACCTGCTCGCGATCTACAGCGTCGAGCCGAACCGGTTCCCGCCGGCGCTCACCCGGGAGATGGCCGAGCAGCCCGTGGCCCATCGCCTCTTCGACGGCCCGCTGGCGCCCGAGGAGGTCGCCCGCGCCCTGCGCCACGCCCTGGCGGGCCTCGCTGCGCTCCACGCCCGCGACCTCTGCCACCTCTCGGTCCGGCCGGAGAACCTCCTGGTCTGCGGCGAGGTCTACAAGCTCGGCGACTTCGGGGTGGGCCCGATCGAGGGCGCGCCGCCGATCCCGCCCCGGCAACTCAGGTATTCGGCTCCGGAGATGCTCGGCACGGAGCCCGGGACGTCCTCCGCGGCCGACCTTTACAGCCTTGGCCTCGTCGCCTGGGAGCTGCTCCTGGGCTCGGAGCGGCTGGAGCGGGTGCTCGAAGAGACCCTCGCCGGATCCTCCTCAGGCTCTCGAGACCGACCGGAAGGCGACCGCCTGTGGTTGGCGTTCCACCGCTCGGAGGGCGAGCTGCCGCCGATTCACGAAATCGAACCCGCCGTTCCGGCGGCGCTGTCGCTCGTGCTCGAGCGGATGCTCCGCAAGGACCCCGCCGCGCGACCGGCCTCGGCGCGCGAGGCGCTGACCGCCCTGAGCCCTGCGCCGAGCGAGACCAGCGGAGCCGCGGCACCGGGCGCCGAGAACGCGCCGCCCGCGACGGCGCCCCGCAAGGGACCGACGTGGCTGGCCCTAGGGGTTGCCGCCGCCCTCGTCCTCGCCGGCGTCGCGCTCTGGTTCGGCCTCGGCAACCGCCGGTCCTCCGCCCCGGAGCGTTTCGTCGATGCCGGCTCGCCCATCGCGATGTCCGAGGAGCGTCCCACGGCGGGCGGGCTGGACACGATCGCGGGAGCGCCCGTCGATCCGGGCCCCGTGAGTGTGCAATCCCTCGCGGCCGACCTGCGGCGCATGGCCGGCGAACACCCGGGGCTGCGCTTCGATCTCGAGCCTTCCCGGGGTGGGAGCAGGACGAGGCTGCCGATCGGCTCGACGCTCAGGTTCCGCGTCGACTCCGACCGGCGCGTCTTCGTCACCCTGTTCGCGCTGTCGTCCACCGGGACCCTGACGTGTCTTTATCCCGGTCCCGGCGGCCGGCCGCCGGAATCGATTCCCGGCCGGACGCTGATCCTGCCTCGGCCCGAGGACGAACGGGCCGGCTTCGAACTGGAGACCACCCCGCCGGCGGGCACCGATCTCGTCTTCCTGCTCGCCTCCGACCGCCCTCTGCCAGCCCTGCCGCCGGGACAAGCCTCCGGCTGGGTCACCGACTTCCCCGTGGTCTCGGGCGCCGGCGAGAGTCCCGCGGCGCGGTTCGTCCGCTGGGTCGGTCGCCTGCTTGCGGAGAACCCCGCCGGCAACCGGCTCAGCCTCCTCCAGATCGAGGTCGTGACCGGCGAGTGAGCGCCGCGCTCAAGACCCGGAATCGCCGGGGCCCAGGTTGGCGATCTGAACCCTCCGGTTGCGCGCCCGGCCGGTAGCCGTCTCGTTGCCCGCGATCGGCTCCCGTTCACCGTAGCCGACGGGCAGCAAGCGCTCCGGGTCGAGCTGGAGCCCGTCGACCAGGTAGCGGACGACGGCCTCCGCACGCGCCTGGGAGAGCCGGTCGTTGTAAGCGTCCGCGCCGACGCTGTCGGCGTGACCCTCGATCCGGAAGCAGGCCGCCGCGAGCTGGGGCGAGCCGAGGACCCGGGCCAGGACCTCCAGCTCGCGCCGCGCTTCGGGCAACAGCTCCGCCGAGTCGAACGCGAAGTGGACCCTGATCGCCGCGACGTCGGTCACCGGCTTGGGCGCGATGCCGCGGGTCATCTCCCGCCGCTGGCTCGTGCACGACGGCCGGGCGACTACGCCCAGCCCGCGGGCGCGCAGCGGCTCGGCTGCGCCCGACTTCGGCGTCAGGATCTCGAGGAGCTGCTCCTCGGTGACCTCGACGGCGGTGAGGTCGTGCACGACGGCTTCCTCGCCCTGGGCGGCGGCCGGCCGGACTCCGAGCGGCAAGGTCAGCGCCAAGGCGAAGAGATAGAACCAAACGCGCGAGACAGTCATGGTCACCTCCTACGGTTCAGGAATCGGGAACCTCCGGTCCGACGATCACCAACGGCAACTCCCGGTCGAAGCTCGTCGGGCCGATCGCCGGGATCTGACGGAACTGGGTGGCGTCCCGGACGCCGGCGCGGACGTGCTCCATCAGCTCGCCCAGCGTGACGATGCGATCGCCGTTGGCGTCGGCGGAGCCCCGAAGGCCACCGAGCAGGAAGTGGGTGAATACCCCGTGGCGGCCCCACTTCTCGTTCTCGAACGAGACCTGCGCGGCCTCGCTGGCGGTCAGGATCGCGAGCCCTCCGCTCGAATGGCGCATCTTCTCGAGGAAGGTCTGGTGGATGGGGTTGGCGAGCAGCGAGCGCATGCTCGCCGGCGCCGCGATGCCGGCCGCGTGGCACGAGTCGGTCAGGATCACGACGTCCCTCGCCGGGATCTCCGCGATCGCCTCCCGCACGTGACGCATGAGGAGACCCGTCCCGGCGATGTTCTGGGGATCGGTGTCGTGCGCCAGCAGGTAGAGATCCTGGATGCGATTGGGGTCGGGCGCTCCGTGACCGGCGAAGAAGAAGAGGACGAAGTCGTTCTCCCGCGCCTGGCGCAGGAAATCCCGCAGGCCCTTGTTGATGTTGGCGACGGTGGCCTCGCCGTCGAGCAGCAGCCGCACGTCCTCGCGCCGGAATGCGGCCGGTCCCAGCGCGCTGTCGGTCAGCAGCTCGTACAGGGCACGGGCATCCGCGTTCGCGTAGCGGAGATCGATCGAGGAGTCGGAGTAGCGGGAGATCCCGACCACGACGGCGATCCTGCGGCTCGCTCCGAGGTCCGGGGGAGGGATCTCCGCCGCCCTCTCGACCAGGAAGGTGCGCCGCGCGAGCGTCCCCTGCTCATTCTCGGCGACGATCTCGACCTGGCGGCGGCCGGGCTCGGGCATCGAGACGGCGGCGCTGAAGGCGTGGTTGCCTTCCCCGTCGGGGACGAGGGAGGTCACCTCGCGGCCATCGACCAGGAGTGACTTGAGGGGGACGGAGCTCTTGACCGTACCGCGGATACGCAGAGAGGTGGAGTCGATTTCGAGCGCCTCGCCGGAGCCGTCCTTCCGGGCGTCGCCCAGCCCCGCCGGCTCGACGATGACGATCAGGATCATCGCCGGCGTGGCTGGACGGGGCGCCGCAGCGACGCCGGACAGCTCGAGCAGCGAGAGGGTGCCGCTCTCGGTGCCGGCCAGCATCCGCTTGCCGTCGGGCGAAAACGCGAGGGCGGTGACCGGAGCGTCGAACGGGATGGTGGTGACGGGCCTGCCGGTTGCGGTTTCCCAGACCGTGGCTTGCGCACCGCCGCCCGCGGCGGCGACGAACCGGCCGTCGGGCGTCACCCCAACGGCGTCGAGATCCTGCTCCTCGCCCTCGAAGTCCCGGATCTGGGTGCCGGTCTCGGCATCGACGAGACGCAGCCGGTCGTCGGCGCGGATCGAGTGGGCGAGCGAGCCGGGAGTCGCCGATCGAAAGCGGTTGCCGGTCAAGCGCTGTAGACCCAGGGCCAGGGTCTTGCCATCCGCCCCCAGGGCCGCGGACAGCACGTTCTTCTCGACCTTGGTCGGGCGCAGCGCCTGCTGGGTGTCGACGTCCCAGAGCACGACTTGGCGGTCGCGGCCGACCGAGAGCAGGCGGCGGCTGTCCGACGGCGAGGCCACCAAGACGATCACGTCCTCGTGTCCGGCGCCCCTTCCGAGGTCGGCGAACGGCTCGCCTCGTGGGGTCCAAACACGAAGGCGCCCGTCCTCACCGCCGGTCACGACGTAGCTGCCGTCGCCGGTGAACGTCACCGCGGTGGCCTCGCCCTCGTGCGCCTCCGGCACTGAGACCACTACGCGGAAGGAGCCGACCTCTACCACGGTCAAGGCACCCGAGGCGTCCACGAACGCCAGGCTCTCCCCATCGGGGGCCACCGCGGCCGCCAGGATCTCCCTGCGGGCGTCGATCGCCCCCTTCTCGCGGAGAGTGCCGTCCGTGTTGAACTCGTGGCCGGCGACCCGGCGTCCCGTTGCGGCTGCAAACCAGGTACCGTCGGGAGACGACGCGAGAAAGCGGACCGCCTCGCTCGAGATGGAGGCCCGGTGTTTCAGAATGAACCCGAACGAATCCGCACCAACCGAGAGCGTCGGTAGCGCCGGTAGAAGCAGGGCGACCAGTGAGAGAACCCACAACCTACCGACCTGCATCTTGCTCATCACCCCCTGGGGTCGCTCGTCATCAACAACCGGCGCTTCCGGCGACCTCGCCTACTTGCTCCAAAAGACGGAGAACCCGAAGAGGACGTTGAGTGAGTCGGCGAACTCCGATTCTTCGATGGAATAGAGAGTCTGGCCGGTGACTGTGAACGCCCGATTGCGATCCAGGAAGAAACGTACGCCTCCTTCGGCAGACAGCAGAGCATTGTCACCGAATCTGTCCTCACCGAAGCTCGCGACTGCGGCGGCTCCGACGAAGGGCACCGTCTCGCCGGTCCCGAAGTTGTAGCGGTAGAAGGGTCCTGCAGTTCCACCCACGTCGCCTCCCTCGGTGAACGTCGCGGTGGCGGTAACCCCCCACTCCTGTCGGTCGGTGACGAACCTCCCGTACGTGACATTGGCGCCGCCGCTGTGCTCGAAGTCGCTCGAGGTCGCCAGGCTGAGGGAGCCCTGGAGCTGGAGCTCCGTGTCACCCTCCTGTACCTGTCCGAAAGCCGGGGTGGCCAAGGCGAGAAGTGCTACCATGGACTGAACCATTCGGTGTCGCATCGCCGCTCCTTTTTCGATTCGCGCGAACGATCGGGACGTGGAGTTTCGGCGCAGCCCGCGCTCGCCCCTCCTTCGAGCACCGCATCCCGCGTCCAGCGCCGGGTTGGTCTCGCTCACTAAGACACGCGACGAGAAAGGTTGGTTGAGAAAGTCTTCGAGAGGAGAAGAAGGACCAGCGGCCGGCCGCTCAGCGGTGCTGGAGAACGAGCTCGAGGATCACCGGTCGGCCGTCGAGGTGAACCCCATAGGTGCCGATCTCGGCCGCGTTCTCGGTCTCCGTCTCGACCACCAGATCCTTGCTGCCGCCGGCGGCCGTGGCGCTCGCGAGCAGGGCCGCGGTCTGGATCCGGTCCATCGTGGGTTGCAGCGGGAACTCCTCCACGTCCTCCCGGCTGCGCGCGAAGAGCGCGAGGAGCCGTTCTTCCCCGATCGTCTCGTCGAAGCGGAGCCAGGCGTCGTCGCCCGGCACCACCAGGTCACGCCCGGCCGCCAGCCGGTTCTCGAGCAGGCCTTGGGCGGTATCCGGAAAGAGCACGCTCGAGGTGCCCGACGAACCGATCAGGATCAGGGTGAGATAGCCGTCGGCGTTGCTCCGGAAGTGGAGCCGGATGCGCTCGCCCGAGCGGAACACCCGGCGGTCGGTGACCGGCAGTCCCGGCCCGCCCGCCGGACTCGCCAGCTCGATCCAGACGCTCAGGCCGAGCGGGCGCGCTCCCTCGCCGCCGGTCTCGCTCACGTCGACGATCCGGCGGCGGTCGGCGCTCAGACGCCCGGCACCGGCGAGCGGCATGACCAGGCTGCTCGCCGCCGGACGGTCCGGCTCGACCGCGGTGACCCGGCCGGCATGCTTCGCCACCGGGTCGTAGAACAGCTCCTTGGCGCCGCTCGACGCTTCGCGCCCGCCGGTGTCGCCGGCGAGCGCCGCTGCCAGGCGACCCTCGCCGCTCGAGCCGTACTCGTCGCGGAAGTCCTGAAGGCGCCGGTAGCTCGCGAGCCCCTCGCGCACGCGATCGAGCGGCGCCGCCGCGGTCTTCGCGGTCAGCAAGGCGTCATACGGCTTGATGAAGAACTTCTCCGCGGGATTCGCCTCGATCGCCTGGCTGTAGTGGACGTCCGCCTGCTGGAGATAGCGGAGGGTCACCGCCGGCTCCTCCGCCTCGTATCCCAACGCCTCGTACGCCGTTCCCAGGGCGTACTGGCGGTACGACTCGTCCACCGGATTCGGGCTCGCGGGCAGTTTCTCGAGCGCTTCGAGGAACCGAGTCCACAGCCCGGCCTGCGCCAGCTTGCTCAGGTCCTTGAGGCTCCCCTTGGGCAGCAGTACCCCGATCACCTCACGGGAGGCCGTCACGCGGAGCGCGATGCGGTTGGCGGTCGCGGCCAGGGCGTTGCTTTCGAGAGTGAACAGCTCCGGGGCACCCTCGCCCTCAAGGAACTCCTCTTGAAACGGCAGTTGAATCGTGTCGGCGTCGAGGCTGCGGCGCCGGAGTCGATCGGTGACCGTATAGGCGGCCTCGAAGCGATGAATGACGACCTTGTAGCGGACCGTGGTCTCGACCCAGTCATACCGATCCTTGCCCTTGGAGTCGGTGCCGACTTTCCGCATCACCTCCATCCGTCGGCTCTCCCAGCGTTCTTCGCTGGCGTTCTGGAGTACCTCGACTTCGATCAAGATCGCGGGACTTGTCGGGTCGATCACCAGGCGGCTGTCTCGCTCGATGAGCTCGGCCTCGAGCTGACTCTCGAGCCGCCGCGCGAGCGCGGTCAGCTCGGAGGTGATCCCGCTGACCCGGACGTCGATCCTGGTCGCCATCAGAAAGACCGCCGGAGGCCGCACGCGCACGAGCCTCGCGACGTCGCGGTTCATCCTTCCGAATCCCTCCTTGCCGTCGGCCGACCCGCCCGCCAGGAGCAGGAGCGAGCCGGCGCAGAGCGTTTGAACGAGCGGAAGATCGCGGATTCTCATCGGTCTCTCCTTCCTGACGACGGGCACCTCATCCGCCCGCCGGCGGGCCGGCGTCGTCTTTCGCCTCCCGAACCGCGACCCCGATCCGCAGGTCCCGGGAACCGTCCGCGGGCAGGATCTGCGGGTTCTGGGCCGCTCGCCTGTCGCGGGCGACCGCGGTCGGAACCTCCTTTGCCAGCACGTCGAAGACCTCCCGCAGGTCGGGCGCTCCACCCGGCCGCCGCAGGGCACTCAGCAGATAGTGGGTGAAGTAGCTGTTCCCCAGGGTCTCGCTTTCGAACGAGCGCTCGTCACCCTGGCTGGAGGTGATGACATAGGTCCCCTCGCCCGAAAGGAAGAGCGCGGCCGTCTCGACGTCTACGCCCACGGGCCCCGCGCCCAGCGCCTTCTCGCCGGCGACCGCGATGCCGCTGTAGCAAGTGTCGAGAATGATCACCCGCCGACGTGCCCGAATGAGCGCGGACCGGCGTGACAGACCTCCGAAGTCGATCGCGTCGAGCCAGATGTTGTCGAGCGACGTATCGTGCGTGACCAGGTAGCCCACTCCTCCGAGCCCGCCGTCCTCACGCCGGGGAGAACCGTGCGAGCTGAAATAGAGCAGTACGAGATCCTCCTCGCGGGCGCGCACGAAGATCGTCTGCAGAGCGTTCAGGATGCCGGCCCGCGTCGCCTCGGCATCTGTGAGAAGAGTGACGTTGTCGGCGTCGAACCGCCCGACCTCCGGGTCGGTGAGCACGGCGGCGAGGTCGCGCGCGTCCTTGGCGGCGAACCGGAGCGGGGGGATCCTCGGATCCTGAAAGCTCCCGATGCCAACGATCAGCGCGAACTTGTCGCGGACGAACGCCGGCAGCGGCGGGGCCGGGGACGCGCTCGCGGGAGGGCAGGCGGAGTCCACGCCGAGGAACCGGGCCTGGCGGGCGAAGACCCTGGCCTCGTCTTCGTCGCCGCGGACGACGGCGTTGCAGTGCGACAGCATCCACGCCTCACCGAGGCTCGGGCACAGGCGACGCGCGGTGGCCAACGCCCAGCGGGTCGATTCGTGGTCCGGCTCTGAGCCCGCGAGCTGCCGCCGGGTCTCCGCGACGAGCGACCGCGCCTGCTCGCAGCCCGGACTGTCTCCCCGGCCGATCGCCGGGCTCGCGCTCAGCATCGCGAACAAGACCGCCCAAAACCGCAGCCGCGGTCGGTTCATCGGCGGCCTTCCCCGTAGGCCAGGGACGCCGAGTCGAGCAGGCGCTCGAAGCGCGGATCCTCGCGGACGCTCGCCAGCGCGGGCTCCTCGAGCAGGCCCTGAACGATGGCTCGCCGCTCCACCGCCGCCTGCGCGGGCAACGAGGTCAGCGCGACCTCGGCTCGGGCCAACGCCTGCTCGACCTCTCCCCGTCGCGCGTGCCAGACCGCGAGGTTGTAGTGGGCCAGCCAGCACCGGGGATCGAGCTCGAGCGCCCGCTGGTAGCAACCGAGAGCCTCCTCGCTGCGAGCGAGGCCGACAAGCACGGCGCCGAGCTGAGCCCAGGCAAGCGGGTCGACGGGATCGACCTCGGTGGCCCGCCGGTACTCGCGCTCGGCCTCGGCGAACGCGCTCCGCTCGACCCACCACCGGCCGAGCCGGAGGTGCTCGGCGGCAGACGCCAGGCGCTCGAGCAGATCCTGCTCGAAAGCCGCCACCTCGGCCGGTGCGAGGCGATGGAGCTCGCGGAACGCACGGAGTCGTGCCTCCTCCTCGGCATCGAGACGGAGGTCGCGGTAGAGATCCCGCAGGAGGGACTCGAGCGCGAGCTGCACCTCCGTGCTCACGATCCTCGGAGCGGTGTCGACCGGAGGCGTCCGGTACTCCTCCCCGCCGGCCTTCCATCGCCACAGGGCCCAGCCGCCGCCCGCGCACAGGAGCAGCGTGCAGATCGAGCCGACGAGGGCTGCTCGCCACCTCCGGCCCGCGGGAGGCCGCGCGCGCCGGGGACCGCCCCCGTCGCCGTCGTCGCCGATCACCACCCGGACCGTGGCTTCCGGCGCTCCGAAGCCATCGTCACCGCGGCCACGCGGGCCCTCGGGCCCGAGCTGCAACTCGCGCGTGGCGCGATCATCGAAAACGTCGGCTCCCGGTCGCTGTCTCACTTACCGAAGGTCCCTCCTGGAGGTATGGCCTGGCAGCCGTGTCGCCTTGGACGATCCTCCGTTCCGGCTCAGAGCTGAGGTGGTTCGAAGCTGACGCCTTCCGAACCGAGCTCGAAGTACCGGCGAACTTCCGGCTTGCCCAGGATCTGCAAGCTGAGAATTCCCATGATCAACGGGATGACCGCAAAACAGGCGACGATGTCCAGGATCGACGCTGTCCGGAGGAACGAGTAGGACTTCGGACTGGGAGCCTGAGACACCTTTGATGAGGCCACGAAATCGAAGATCATCACTCCGACATTGATCAGCGGTAGGAACAGCAACACGCAACCGCATCCCCAAGTCGCAAGACCTGCAATCACGATTGCAATGGTGCCCACGACCATCGCGATCGCGTTGGCGATCCCCGAGATCAGATAGTAGGTCTTGAGGCTGCCGAGCGCCGCCTCGACGCTGTCTTTCGATGTCATTCGCTGGTCTCCTCGGCTGATGGAAATCTCTTTCACCTCGCCGGATCGGACAGCGAAACCCCGCGCGCCGTCGCCGGCCGGCGAGCACGGCCCCTGGCTTCTCGCAGGGCCCGCACTCCGCCCAGGATGCCCAGCCCCGTGGCCAGCGAGGCGGTGCTGGCGCCCAGCAGGACCAGCCCCATGGCGACGTTCTTCGCCTTCGTAATCAGGTCCGGTGACGCGAAGAGCTGCTCGGCCCAGGCTCGCAGCATGAGGTGGAAGTCCAGCGAGTACAGGGCGATCACCGCGCACAGCGAACCGATCACGCCCACCGTAGTGAACAGCGTTCCGAGTTTCTTCACCCCATCCTTGGTATAGCTCATGGTCCAGATCTCCTTTGAAACGAAAGGGGCGCAGAGCGGCCGATCGCCGCTCTCGCTCCCCGGGTTGAACGATGGCCTTCGAGTCCCTCCGCCGCCCCGCCCACCCCCACCACCCGCACCTCGACCGCCGCCGTCGTCCAGCTCTCGGGCGCCGTCTCGCCACTCCGAACCGCCCGGTTCGGGCTGCGCTCGGCGCCGAGGGCGGCGAGGAGGCGGCCGAAGGGGTCGGTGGGCGCGGTCACTCCTCCGCGCCGGCCGCGCCGCACGGAGTCCGGCGGCGCGGCGAGCGCCGGGCGCTCGAGGCCGGCGAGGTCGAAGGGGCCGGTGGCGGCGATCGCCTTGAGGACGTCGACGCCCTGGTCGAGGCCGGGCGGCAGGTGGGCGGCGAGGTCGATTTCGATCGGGCGGCCGGGCTCGAGGGTCGCCCAGGGGGCGTCGTCGCGGTGGGGATGGATCTGCTGGATGCCCCAGTCCGGCGCGAGGTCGAGGACGGCGACGTTGAGCGCGCGCTCGCCGGTGTTCTCGAGGGTCACGCGGAGGCGGGCGCCGACGGGGACGTCGAGCAGGCCGCCGGCGACGAGCGGCGCCATGAAGGGCTCGCCCGCGGGACCCGCACCGCCGCGGCTCGGTCCGGCCGCACGCACGGGATCGGGGAGGCGCTCGATCCGCATCCGGAGCGCGCCGGCGAGCGGCGAGGTCGGGTCCAGGTTCTCGAGAGCGCGGACGTTCCAGTAGCGCGCCAGGTGGGCGAGGCGGCGGGCCAGCTCGCGGGCCGCGCCGGGGGCGACCAGAGCGAGCGGCAGCCCCAGGTTGGGAATCGGGGTGCCGCCGGCGTCGCGGATCTCGAGCAGGCCCCCCGCCTCGCCGATCTCGAAATCGGCGCCGGCGCCGTTCGGTGCGGCGGCGAGGAAGCCGTCGCCGTGCTCCGCGAGGAGGGCTGCGAGCCAGGCGATGCGGTCTTCCTCGCCGCCGGATCGGAGGCCGCCGTCGCGGCCCGACCAGCCGACGGTCCGCCGGAGGCCGAGCGGACCAGGATCGACGAGGACCGCGGCATCGCCGGCGCGGGGGGCCCGGGTGCCCGGCGTGCGCGCGCCGAGCGTCGCCCAGGACGCGGTCTGCCCGACCTCGGTGACCTCGGCCTCGGCGAGGCGCTCCGCGGTGGCCTCTGCATTGGTCGCACCCTGTCGGTCGAGCCCGACCGTGGCCTCCGCGGTCGCTGCGCTCTCTCCGTCGAGCCCGGCCGCGGCCTCCCCAAACGCCGCGCTTCCCACGGCGAGCCCCGCAGCGCTGCCGCCCGCGGTCTGCCCTCCGGCCGCGCCTCCCCCGCCGCGCCCGGCCGCGCCGGCCCGCTTTCCGCCGGCCCCGGCCGCGACCAGCGCGAAGCGTTCCCCGCGGCGGGTGCCGTGGACGCTCCCGGTGCCCAGGCGGAACCGCTCACCGGGCCAACCCTCGACCTCCAGCACCTCGACCCCACGCCGGCCCGGCAGTTTCTCGCGCCCGAGGAAGAGCCGGTCGGCCTCGCCGTCGACCACCGGCGACTGGCCGAGGTAGCCGGCGGCGTGGAGGCGCGCGGTGAGCACGGTGTGGAGCCGGCGATAGGTGAGACCGGGCTCGTCGGCGCGGCCGACGGCGGTGAGCAGGCAGTCGGTCAGGACGCCGCCCCAGCCGTCGTCGCGCTCGACCTCGACCGCCAGCTCCTGCGGCCGGCAGGCGGCGAGCAGCGCGTAGCCGGTCGGCGTCTGGGCGCGCACCGGCACCAGTTCGATGTGGTCGCGTTGCCGCTCCGGCGGCGCCGCCACCTGCCAGATCGCGGCGATCGCCTCGCGACTCGCCAGGAGCCGGTCGACCGGTCGCGGCGTGCGGTCGACGTTCTCGTTCCCGCGCACCCGCCGGTTCCGGCGTGAGACGCCGCCGCTGTGGCAGCAGTCGAGGATCACGGTGACGAAGACGTGGCGCGCCGCGCACCGCGCCAGCCAGGCGGCGATCTCGACGTCGCGCAGGTAGGGGACGGCCGGATCGCCGATGTCGGCCGGGACGAGCACCTCGTCGAGGCCGCGGCTCCCCTTGATCTCGGGCATCAGGGTGGGCGCGCGGCCGCCGTGGCCGGAGTAGTAGACGAGCGCCTGCTCGCCCGGCCGGCACACGGCCTCCAGCTCGGCGAGCGCGGCGGTCAGGTTGGCGTGGGTCGGCTGGCGCTCCGGATCGCCGCCGCCGTGGGGGGCGAGGAGGCGGGTGATCCGCTCCGCCGGCACCTCCAGGGCCTCACGCAGGTAGGTCTCGACCCGGGCGACGTCGCGCACCGCGCCGTAGAGGCTGTAGTAGGTGAAAGCGCCGGGCGGCGGCTCGGGATAGCGGTCGATCCCGACCAGGAGGGCGCGTAGCAGCGGCGCCGGCTCGCGCGCGGCCGCAGCGGCGTCCGCCGCCGGCCGAGGCGCCGGCACCGGCCCGGGCG